>CBDUII010000024.1:0-14564 GCA_965367285.1 uncultured bacterium | reverse complement strand
ATGTAAAGTTTACGAAAAGAATTTACATAAATCCTCTAGTCTGGGGGGATCATGGCTATTCGGGAACTGCTGTATAGTATCCACAATTCGAGCCTCTTTCTTAACGCTATCAGAACTCTATTTTTTATCAAGGAGCGATAGGTATCGGTGGAGGGAACCGCCAAGCCCAGAGTTTGTACTGGTTTAGATGGTTCCGATATTTTGGAATTTGGAATATCCTTATAATACGACATTGTACTTGCAACAACGCGATCAAAATTATTCCTTTGGGTTGATAGTTTTCCTGAACCAGATCCTTTACATTCAATTTTCCAATAGCGGTCTTTAGAAGCGTCCTTAAAATTGATCCTTGTTAATTGAATATTGATAATTGTTTTATCCCCGTTCTTTCGGAGCGATGCGGCAGAAGCCCTGCGGTGCGATGTCTAATGCGGAATTGAATTTGCTGGAGAGGTTCTGGAAGGCAATGAGGCCGGTGAGTTCCACAATCTCATCATCATTGTAATGGGCTTTTAATTTTTCGAACAATTCGTCTGTAACTTTGCGATCCGAATAGGTCATTGCCTCCGCGTATTCCAAAGCAGCTTTTTCTTTTTCCGTAAAATGCTCACTTTCCCGGAATTTCGCAAGGTTTTCCAGTTTGGCGTCTGATCCGCCGCGTTTTAATACTGTTGAAGAATTAATATCCACACAAAACTCGCACCAGTTGATCTGGGAAACACGGACAGTTATCAGAGCTCTTAACTGTGGGTCTATGGGTGATTTTTTGCGGTCAAGCGCGCCGAATAAGGTCGCAACTCCAATAAAAAGCCGCGGGACACGTCCCCAGATCTTCGCCGGCTCAAGTTCCGCGCCGTATTTCCGCTTCTGGTTGAGGAAAAACAGTTTTAAGTACCAGGGATATTCGTTGTCGGATTTTGATGAAATTTTTGACATGTTGTAAACCTTTCAGAAAGTATTATAGCTGAGATTGCAGAATACGCAGAGTGGCGGGGCCACAACCAAATGGGCTGCCGCCCAATCTGCTAATAAAAAATTGTGCTAAGCGTTGCATAAGGCGCTGTAAAAAGAAAAGAGCTAAACAGCGCCTAAAAAAACACAGTTTTACAAGTTTGCAGTGCAGAGAATATAAATTATTTCATCAGCGACCTCTGTGGTTAAATGATTCTAATTACAACCCTACAAGGTAACCGAATCTTTTCTTAAACTGCTCCGATGAAATATTTGCCACCTTTGCAAGGTTATTTGTATTGTTTTCATTTGTGAAATCTTCTTTTTTGAGCCGTATCATGTATTCCAAAGCCACATGGTATGACTCGGTATTAATGTTAACCATCCTGATTTTTGTCCGGCCGGTTTTCGGGTCAATAACGCTTTTGAAAGGAATGGGGACAAACTTCCCGTCCTGTATGGACGCCATATCCCCTGATTTCCCTTTCATCAGGTAGACTGCCGAACTGTAACCAAGGTCCTGTGTGTATTCAATATCAAAAGGTATGGGCCCGACAGAACGTAATTCGTAACCAATGTCTTTATCGACTACTGTTATGGAAATACCGAACTCTTTCAGTCCTTTTTTAAGTTCATCTTTTATCATACCCCCGAGGTTGATTTCTGACATGCGTATATGACCGTATTGATCTAATTCAACATGTCCCATTTTATGCAATTCATCAGGGGAGAGCTTTTCTATCAATCCTTCAGCCATCATAGCTACGCCGTAAGGCCGGTTGGAAGCAATACGCTTTATTACCGCGCCGATAAGGATATCTACAATATGCTGTAACGGTACTGTTTTTTCAGAAAACTCCTCAGAGATGATGGTAAGCGTGGTCCCGGATGATTTGCCTATGCCAAGTGCAAGATGGCCTGCCTTGCGGCCCATGGCAGTAATCAGGTACCACCGTTGGGTCGTCATAGCATCGGTAATTATATTTTTTGTGATGATACATCCAAAATGCCTCGCAGTGCCAAATCCGAATGTCCTGATGCCATAAGGAAGATTCAGGTCATTATCTATTGTTTTAGGAACATGGATGAATTGAATTTTCCCCTCTGAAATTTCTTGCAGTTTTACCGCTGAAAAACAGGTGTCATCCCCCCCTATGGTAATCAGGGCATTCACATTGAGTTCCATCAGAGAATCTATGACATTTTTGAGACCATTGGTGGCCTTATTCGGGTTATCACGAGATGTTCTTAATATCGACCCGCCCTCGAAATGAATGGTGCTGACATCAGGAATAAAGAGTTCTCTTATTTGAGAGATATCTTTTTTTATGATGTGTCTAAACCCGTCCAAAATACCGATAACCGTTACGCCCCCATTGCGAAGTTTTATTGTGGCAGCCCGAATAACACTGTTTATACCCGGAGCAGGGCCTCCACCTACCAGAATCGCGCAACGTTTGAGTTTACTCATTTCTTCACCTTTAGATAAGATTAAATAAATTTAGACAGGGATGCACAGGATTAAGAAGATTCCAAAAAGTTTCGCGGAGTTCATCCTGAGCTTTCTGAGATTCTTCGCGGAGCCTGTCCTGAGCGAGATTCTTCAGTCGTGGAGCCTGTGCTGAAGGAAGAGAAGTGCTCCTTCAGAATGACAAGACAAAAGGCTCGCCTTTTCACCCCGTAGATTGCGTTCTTTGCAATTCTTCGGGGTTTACTCCAAATAATAAATCCAGTCTATCATGTTAATCCTGTCAAAAAGTTTTCTCATTTCATTTTAAGCCGTTCTACCGGTTCTCCATTTAAGATATGCTTCTCAATAATCTCCCGTGCATCCTCTGCTGAGGGCACTGTGTACCAGGTTCCTTCAGGGTATATCACCACGGAAGGTCCTTTGGAACACGCAGAGAGACATTTCGTGGCTGTAACTTTAACTTCTTTTTTTAACCCCTTTTCATGGATAGTTCTTTTCAGGTAGTCCAGTATACCTTCTGAGTTTTTTGCTTTGCAGCAGCCTTTAGGATTATCAGGAGGACGCTCATTAACACAGCAAAAAATATGGTACTTATAATTGAACATATTTACGTCTCGGAATTTCCACAATTCCTATTGATTTATTATTGGTTGATGAGATGAGTTTATTATATCAAAGAAATCATTTATTTTTAAAAAAAGTGGGTTTTTTGACACTTTGCCTTTAATAGCTTATGCTATTAGTATAAAGGTTATTAAATAACTAATCTTTTAAGGTGAGGTGCCAACCATGCCAACTACCATATTCGAAGAAGAGAAGATATGGACATATGACGAATACCTAAACCTGCCTGTTGATCTTAACATCTATGAAATCATACAAGGAGAACTCTATATGACTCCAGCGCCTTCTACTAAACATCAAAGAATTTCTAAAAATCTGTTTAGAGTTTTGGATCAATATATTGTCCGGCAAAATCCAGGGGAAATCTTTTATCCACCGATTGATGTTGTCCTTGATCCTTTAAATGTGGTTCAACCTGATATTATATTTATTTCAAAATAAAACCTCCATATCATAGCAGAGAAGAACATCCATGGTTCACCAGACCTTGTCATTGAGATCCTTTCCCCAGGTACAATACAAAAGGACCGTATTTTCAAGATGCGGATATATGCAAAGTTTGTGGTTATGCATCTCTGGATTCTCGATCCTGACAACCAGACCGTTGAGGCATTTGAGCTGAAAGAGAAAAAAACTTATAGTTTAATAACCGCCTTGTCAGGGAAAGAATCCCTTCAACCTGCTTTGTTTCCTAACTTAACTATAGATCTTGAAAAGGTTTGGGGTTAAAGGTTCCATTATAAATATACTGCAACCACTGCCAGCCGTTGTATCTTCCCAGGTGCCACTAATTGCCAATATCAAATATCAAAGATGCGATCCCAAAACCCCAACTTGGGGCTATATGGGTAATACATTTCTAAAAAAATATAATTGATGCATCTTGTTAAGACATAGCATAATTTACGTCTTGTTTAAAATGAATTGATCAAAACCTTCCCTATTTTTATTTTGTTGCAAGAACAATTTTTCCTGAGAAAGAACCGGTCATAACCGGATGCTGATTTCCCCCTTCTTTCCTTGCCCGAGCAGATACTTTATCTTCCAAATAATCGTAAACCTCTTTGAGAGTAATGAACCCATCACCATTATTATCTGCCTTTCCCTTTAAACCTTCCAATAGGTAATAAGTAAAAAGTCCATGCCGTAAATCATCAAGTTCTAAGGAAAGCTCATTGGGACGGCTGGCAGAAATAATTGCTCTACCTGAGCCTTGAGGCGCTATTTTTTCTAAAAATCTTCCGGTAATTCGTATTCCCCTGGTTCTCAATTTAGAGCTGAGAAATGTCCTCCCTCCTGCAGCGCCGCTATAACAGCTATCAAGAAAGAAAACGACTTGTTTCGATTCAATTCTTTGAAAAATTGTTTCTATGTCAGACATTGGAAGCGCAGTAGCAAAAAGCAAATCTGGATCTGCATCATACGGAATAATATATTTTTCCAGACCATCATCTGATTTCCCAGCCATGTCTGTTTCTGGAGCGCCATGACCCGCATAAAAGATGAGAACCGTGTCATTTTTTTGCGCATTTCGTGCCAGAAAAATCCCAAGCGCAGTTTTTATATTTTTCAGGGTAGCATCTTTATCAAGTAACAATTTGATATTATCTTTAGGTATCTTCCCACCGGTAGGAGAAATAAGGAAATTATACATTGCCTTTGCATCTGCAACCGTATATTGAAGAGTGCTTACTCCTTGATGTAAATATTTACCAACACCAATAATAACAGCGTATTTATTGCCTTTACTCAATGCTTCTTCCGTCATTTCAGTCCCCGCAAATTTTTTTGTTTCTTTTCTATCTTTTGCCATAAGCATAGGGAGCAAGGGTTGCACACCTGTAATTTCCCATATTGAAATCTTTTTGTCTTTTCCACTCGCAGCAAGCCAATGTCCATCCGGACTAAAGGCCACCGAAGTAACCTCAGCTTTTTGGGATATATTTGTGATCTCGGACATTCTTTCTACATCCCATAGTCTGACAGTGTGATCAGGGCTGCCTGATGCTATAAAACGACCATCGTGACTGATCGATATAGCCGTAACTGCCTGAAGATGCCCGCACAGGCTTCCTACCTCTTCCCCTGTCAGCCCATTCCGTAGTTTAATAAGATAGTTCCACACAGGGGGGCCGGCACGGGCACGACGGCTCCCACTTTCCCTTTTGACCTCAGTCAATCCCATTGCTATAATATCAAGACCTGTCGAAAATGATACAACGTTTAATTTACCGAATCTGCTTGCAGTTTCAACAATACTTCTCTTTTCCCTTCTTTTAATAACATCCCATAAGCGAATCGTATTATCTTCACTGGCTGAGGTTAACATTTGACCATTATAGCTAAAGGCTAAAGAATGTACTTTTTTTTCATGCCCCTCTAAGTAGCCAATACTGGTTCCTGTTTTAACGTTCCAAAGCCTGATTAGTTTGTCCTCTCCTCCGGACGCAAGCATCTTGCCATCGGGACTGAAGGATACCGCATAAATCGGTCTGGAATGACTTTTCAAGGTATAAAGCATCTTGCCACTTTCAAAATCCCATATTCTAACGGTTTTATCATCACTCACAGAGGCAAGATGCCGCTGGTCAGGGCTAACAGCTATTGAGTTGACAGGTTTTGTGTGTCCTTTGAATGTCCGTAATAATACTTCTTTCTTTAAATCCCATAATTTAATGGTCTTGTCATCGCCGTAAGATGCCAGGATATTTCCATAAGGCGTGAATGCCAACCCGCGTATTCCTTTTTCTACTTTAAAAATACTATGGAGGCTGTATGAAATGAGGGAGCTTTGCGGAAAAGCTTTTACAGGTAAAAACAAGGAAAGAATAAACGTAATTTCTGTTATAGCAATGATTTTTTTATATCTCATATTAATAAAAATTTGAATTTGTTAAATATTAATTTCAAAGGAGGGGGATATTTAAAAAGAGAGGTGGAATATTTTAAAAAGGAAAACACTGCAAGCGGTCAATGTTTAAAAATATCTCCCAATAACAGGAAAAGAGAGGAGGAATTGCCTCCCTGTTACGACAAGTATTCAATGTCTGATGGCACCTACAGTGCACCCCAATAACTAATCTCTATAAGATACTTAAAAATAGATTTTTACTTGAGCTAATATAGTAAATATATTTGCTGTAGCGCTCTCACTATTTGATGAAAGTCTCCAGCGATCATATCTTGCTTCGGGACCAATAGAAAAGTTTTCTTTAATAAAAAAATTTACTCCACCGTTTACCCCACCTCCCCATATAGTTGCATCTCCATCACCACCAGATATTTTTCCGTATGTAAACCCAGCACCAACATAAGGGACTGTCATGGGGTTTTCGAGAAAGAAGTGATACTTCACAAAGGGGGAAAAAAGAGTAAAAGTTCCATCTGTACCCTCGGCGCTCATTCTCATAAACGCGACGCTGGCTCCGATCTCAAGGGGATCAGTAAAAAAATATCCATATGATAAAGCCAATAGAGTCATTGATGCACTCCCTTCTTCACCTCCAGACGACGAAACCGAAATACGTTGCCATGAACCCATAGCCGCTAATTCTGAATTACCTTGTTTAATTCCAGTCTGTTCTTGCGCGAAAACTGATCCTTGCAGCATTAGAACAAATAATATTAGAAATGTAATAGATCCTATTCTTTTCATAACACCTCCACAAAAATAGCTTTTCATTAATTAATAGCCTCAGATTTATTGTTTGTTAATCTCCACTATAAAAAACATCTTTAACTGATGTTATTCTGTATACTCCAAATAACCTGATAAAGTGAAACCCATGTTATAAATCTCACCTCCTTTCAATAAGTTATAATTAATATTTAATTAATTCTCCTTTCCCTTTACCTGTGTTAAGCCCTGTTTTTTCTTTCTTATAAAATTATGCTCGGCTTTTAATCATCTGATTGTTCATCATCAAACTGTTGATCCTTTTTCTTTTTATTTTCAGCTTTTTCAAATGCCTGCTTTTCTTTCAGCCAGGCTTCCCTTTCTTCTTCTGATTCCCAATTTAAAGGTTCCATCCAAACTAATGCTGTTTTAGGATACTTCTGAGCAGCGCCGGAAACAGCATCTATAATGATTCCAACAGGACCACCTAACAAAATATTGCCAAGCGTAGCCCCATGAAATCCTTCCTTTAAGATAATAGTTGTTGCGTGATATCCTTCTTTTTTACAAACGATGGTCATTGGTCCATCCCCTTTGCGCACGGTCACAGAGCCTGGAGTTTTCTGCAAATAATATTTAGTTCCTTTTTTATCTGTTAATTCGCAAGAGGCTCCTGTTACATGAGGAGTATCAATCCTCAAACCCTGACTGGTTCCGGTCATTATGGTTGCGCATCCCCATAACAACAAAGCAGCAAAAATCAAAGCAAAGTTTTTCATAACTGATAGTTAAATCCACCCCCTTTCAGCGCGTAACGTTGTTAGACCTTCTTATTGTTGGTCAATTTTTGTGAACTATAACAGTTTTATTCTTATTTGTCAACCATTTTACCCATTTTTTTGCTTTCAATGGTTTACAAACATTAACCACACTGCTAAAAATACTAATATGAAGCCTGATATTGCGGAATTTATTAAAAACAGGATTGATGAGCTACCTAAAATGTCCTTCAGAAAATTGGAGATACTATCAGGGGTAAGCCGGTCAGAAATATCGTATATTATCAATAAAAAGAGGAAAAAGCCTAAACCCAGAATTTTATTGGCTATAGCTCCCCACCTGAAAGCACAATATGAATACCTGTTATTTCTGACAGGTTACCTCAGTGAGGAAAGCTGGGCGATTATAGAACAGGAGTTAATCAAAAGAAGGCAAAAGCATGATCCGGCAAAAGAAAAAATCTCTGAAAAGGAAGAGGTTTATCATTCTCTCGGACTTTTATCCGCCGAGGAGAGGGATATGTTATTTAATTTCAGGAAAATAAAGGATAAAAAGTCAAAATCCTTTCTAAATTACTTTATAAAATTAGCGTTGAAGGCAGGGTAATTTTTTTTAACAGTCGCCCAGAATAGCGGCACCCTGAAACAATGGAAATGTGTTAAATATCTATAGATTCCCGCTTTTGCAGAGCTAAGCTCAGCTTTGCGGGAATGAAAAAGAGGATAGACTGGATTTACTCCACTACAAGCTCATTGAAGTACGTTTTGTAAAATCCGCGATCTCGTGAAAGAAGCAGATCGGCATGGACTAGAGCATGGGCAGCAATTATGAAATCACTGATTATATGCTGTCTATCAATTCCTTGGATCGAGCAAGATGCTTTTCATCAGGTATAAGAATATCAAGGAGGATATTTGTATCTATAGCTGCAATCATTTTTTCCTTAATTCATCCACTATTCTATTGGTATTATTGGCTTTTTGCTTTTTTAAATATCCCACCCATCGGTCAAAAGGAGATTTCTTAATCCCTTTTCTTATAGTAAAAACACTGTTATTTTCCTCAAACTGAATTTCTTCTCCCGAAGAAACTCCGAGTTTCTCCCTAACCTTCTTGGGTATTGTGATTTGTCCTTTAGATGTCAATTTGGCTGTGAGCACGGCGCCTCCATGTAAGAAATTATTATCCTTACTTTTAGTGTAAGGAATTTTCATTGGATTGTCAATTAGACAAAATACAAAAATTAAAAAAGCATCAGGATTGCTTGTGTTGCCGGACATTATGCGATTAGCGCCTCAACACCGACAAAAAATTGTCGCTATAAGCTAACAGCATGATCTGTCATTCTGAGCGTGCGAAGAATCTCGGTTTTTGATTTAATGCTGAAATACAGAGACCCTTCGCAAGCTCAGGGTGACATACACACTGTTTTACTGCCACGAAGGAGCCACTTTTCCCGGACATAGTCTCGGAAAAAGCGTAAACTATTACACTGCAAAAACTTGTTTTTTTAGACGTTGTTAGTTCTTTCTTTTTTAGCCGCTGTTTAGCTTTTGTTTTTTTACAGCGGCTTATGCAAAGCACAGCGCCTTATGCAAAGCTGAAGAAGTTTTTTTGATGGTTCTCCAGGGCGGAAGCCCTATTTGGCTGCGGCAACTTGCCGCTTTATGTTATCGTAAAACTTATGATTCCTATCCGAGATCGTAATCCTACCCACTCATGGCCGATTGTAACGGTGCTTCTTATCATTGGAAATATCTACGTTTTTGTTAAGCACAATTTGAACATGAACCAGCATCAACTGGCAACCATGTTCAGCACCTATGGCGCTGTTCCAGAACAAATTTTATCTCCGGGAGACATTGAGCATCTGCGGGTAGGAATAGTTTCCCTGTTTACGTCCATGTTTCTCCACGGGGGAATCCTGCATATCGGCGGCAATATGTTGTACCTCTGGATTTTCGGCGACAATGTAGAGGACCGATTAGGGCATGTGCGTTTCTTTTTTTTCTATGTTTTTTGCGGACTGGGAGCGGCCCTGACCCATATTATTTTAATGGGTCAGTCCACCATACCTATGGTAGGGGCAAGCGGCGCTATTTCCGGTATACTGGGAGCCTACCTTATAGCATTTCCAAAGGTGCGGGTTCTTACTATTATTCCAATCTTCATTTTTATAAAATTAGTGGAGCTGCCCGCTATTTTAGTACTTGGGTTCTGGTTTATAATGCAATTCCTGAACGGATATTATTCGCTGCAATACGCGGGAGAACTGAACACTGCCGGAGTGGCCTGGTTTTCACACGTTGGAGGATTCTTGCTGGGAGTATTGGGAATTCTGGTGTTAAAAAAAAGAGTGAGAAAGTAATATGACAAAAGGAGAAGGGTGCTTCTCAGTTTGTAGTTCCGCTTTTAAGCGGCTAAAAAGAACCGCCTGAAGGCGGAACTACAAATTTTTACGTCGTTGCTGACAACTTTAGGAAAATCTAATTTAAGGGAGGCTAAACAATTTTTGACCTTAGATTTCTCGCTTCGCTCGAAATGACACTTCCGCTCACCTGTCATTCCGAGGGAGTGAAGCGACCGAGGAATCTTAACATTGAAATTCCTATGCATTTAATTAATTTCCAAAACCATTATTAGAAAAGTGTAGAATTATTACGAGACAGAAGCGGCTTTAATCATTGCGCCCATTGTTTCCACAGCATTATACTGTGTTCCTTTCCAGAAAAATTCACCGTCAGGACGCAGGATAGCGAAGTAAGGAAGGCCTGTTTTTAATTCACGGTGAGTCGGATCGTCTCGAAATTTTTTAAATATAGGATCCGTGTCATATATTTTCACAAGAACGGCGTTTTGAAGAATCCGGTTGAGTTTTTCGTTTTTTACGGAAAGCTTTTCAAACTCCAGACAATTCGCGCACCAGTACGCGAAGAAATCTATAAAGATCGGTTTATTTTCTTTAAGAGCTACTTTCTTTGCCCCTTCAAAATCACGATACCATTCGAGGTTTTCATGTTTTTCTATTTCAACACCATTTTTTGTAAGAGCAGTTTCAATCACTGAAGTAGAAGAAACTCCTTTTTTTATTGTTATTATTCCGGCTTGCGATAACCCGTTATACATAAAATAAAACGCCGGTAAGAGCAGAAAAAAAGCAATCCCCTTTTTTATCCTGTTTTTTTCCGTGCGAAACAGACCTAAATAAATGGATAAAATGACGGCCGCAATCCCCACAAGGATAGTATAGGCTGCCTGGTCATTGATTTGCGCTGTCTTTATTCCTTTCATAAAGTAAACCCAGGCTATGTAAAGAATTATTAATCCGAGTACATATTTTATATAACCCATCCACGCTCCTGCCTTTGGCATACGGTTGCTTAAAAGTCCTACAAGAAGAAGCGGTACGCCGATTCCTATTCCGAATCCCCCCATCATTAATCCTCCCTGCCCGGCAACGAGTGATTTTTTTATAAAAGAAACTTCGCTGCCCGATGCGGCCAGAGCCGCGTTTGCCTCAGAAATTCTATCCGCAACCTGCAAGAGAAGGGTAAAGACAACTGGACCCACACAGGGAGAAATAATTAAGCCTGCGGTCATGCCCATAAAAAAAGTGCTGAAGAGCCCACCCTTTTGGCCTATCGCAGAGGATATCCGTGAAGTAAAATCTTCACCACCGACGGTAAAATCAAAAAACCCTAACATTGCAAACCCAAGAAATCCAAACAGAATTGCAAAAAAGAGATTGGTTAATGGGCTTTGCATAACAGCATTAAAAGCGCCTCCGGTCATTCCGGCTGCGTATCCGAGGAGAATATAAAGACATATAATCCCAAAAAAATATGATAGAGAGTGATATATTCCCTTTTGTCTGTTCGAACCTCCGCGTTCCATGATGATGGCAGAGGTGATAGGAATCATTGGGTAAACACAGGGGGTTCCAGAAGCTAACAGGCCGGCTAAAACAATAAAAATAAAAGCAAGTACTGCATTTTGCGAATATTTTTTATAAAGAGCAGAAACTTTCCCGGTAAAACCCTCTCCTCCTGTGAAAACAATTGGGCTTTGCGCAGGGGTATCAAGGGTATCCGGAGATGGGGGTACAGGCTTAATAATTCCAGCGCCGGAAGTTTGTGTAGTAATTTTATTTTTTATTATTAAGGCTATTTCATCTGTTTGGGGTAAGAAGCATATTTTGGTGATGTCATTACAGATTTGAGATTTTGCTTTGATCGGAGGGATAATGAATTCACGCCCTTTGACACGATGGATAGAAAATTTGAATTCTCCCTCTCCGCGTAATACCGTGGCTTCAAACTCTTTATCATACATCCCCTTTGGGCTTAATACAGACAAGACTTTGTATCCAGCGGATTCCACCCCGGAAAAATCAAAACTTAAAGGAATGAAGAACCCTTTATCTCCGCTATTAAGATAGGCGTGATGATCTTTTGGAATTGTAACCCGTATTGAAAATTCTCCTGCGGCATCCTTTGAAGACTGCAAATAGGGACCTGAGACAAAATACTTAACAGAAGGAATATCTTCCTGAAAAAACAGATTCTGCTCAGAGGCGCCCGGCTGAATTCCATGCGCAGGCGGTTCAGATAATAAAAAAGAGAATATAAAACCGAGGGCTATTAAATAGGAAGTATTTTTTTTGAAAAATAGAAAAAATTTCATTACACAAAATAAAAAACCTTTAAAATTGGATTGATTCTAAAATGATTATAACATACGCAGTATCGTGTGAATAGCTTTTCTATTGTTTATGCAAAATTCTTGATAATTATTTTTATCTCTGCTACATTAACTGAGAATTTTACAGGTTAGATTCCCGCTTTCGCGGGAATGACAAAAAGCGAAGGATTGTCATTTCCAGGCACCTCTACAATGTCATTCCCGAAACCACAACATGTCATTCCCGCACGCTCCCCGCTTAAAGCGTGCGAGGACAAGCTTTAGCGGGAATCTATAAAAATTGAAATTGCTATACATTAAAGTATGGATATTAATTCAACAAAGCTTCAGTACACATTTGGTTTCATTATTTGTACCATCTACCAGCTTATATTTTATAAATATGGGCTAAATTTATGGGACGAAGGCGCTCTTGCATACGGTGCTTTAAGGTTTCTCAATGGAGAAATTCCTTTAGTGGATTTTGGATTTGACGGATACCCGCCGGGACGCTATTTCCTTGTCGCATTATTTTTTAAAATATTCGGAGTTCACCTCACTTCCATACGTTTGCTGATTGTCGTCCTCACTTCAATTATGGTTGTTTTGTTCTACCATATTTCAAAAAATATTATGGACAAAAGTTTTGCTGTTATTTCCACATTATTACTTATTTCCGCTCCTTCCATGTATTACAACCGTTTATTCCCCATTTGCACTGTAATTAATATTTATTTTATCAGCCGGTATATAACTTCTGAGAGAAAATTTGATTTGGCTTTATCAGTCTTTGTTTCGTTGCTGACTCTTACGGTCAAAACTGAGATTGGAGTAATCTCTCTTTTTATTTTATCGTTTGTTTTAATCCTTCAAACAATTTTTAGTTACAAAAAATTCTCTTTTAGTTTCTCAGAATTACACTTCAACCACAAAATACTAATTTCAACGATCGCGATTTTTGCAGTGGCATCCATTGTAGGAGCCTTTATGATTAATTTACCTGCAAAAGCTTACAAGTTTGTTTTCCAGATGTCTTCTATTTGGGGGAACCCTTTCCCATCATTAATGTCGACTCCCGGAAAAGGACTCCCTTCTTTTAAAGAATTCTTTGATATCTCCCTCTTCTACCTGCCTATAATTGTATATATCGCAACTGTCATTCTATTATTCAAAAGAAAGCTGTTTGCTGATCAAAAAATAGTTCTCAATAAATCCAACCTGCAGATTTCTGTTATATTATTATTTGGAATTGGCACGTATGGATTGGTTGTATGGAGAGCTGGATTTGATAATTTATTAAGAGTTCTTCCTGTTTTTTATATCCTGCTCTGTTATTTTTTATATTTGTTTTATAGAAAAATCATCGGCAGCGAATTTTATATGAATTGGTTAAGTTCAAAAAGCGCTTTTAAAAATTTTGTTCTATCAATCCCAATTTTATTTTTCCCTGCTTTATTTATAGTTAATTTGAATTTTCATCATGGTTTTTACGCGGGTTCTATTGGTGAGTTGAGAAATAATCATATCTATATTAATCTTAATAGTGCTCGTATTTTTGCTCACCCATTGGAAGCAATATGGGTTGAAGATATAGTATCTTATATTAAGCGGACAACAACAAAGGACGAACCTATTTTCGCATTACCTTTAAATCCTATTTGGTATTTTCTTTCTGAAAGAAAAAATCCAACTTCATACGATTGGGTTCTACCGCAAACTATTAAGATATTAGATGAAGAGCAGAAAATTGTTGATCAACTTAAAAATAATATACCCAAACTAATTATTTATGCCGACATCGCTATAGACGACAAAGAAGAGAGAAGACTGTCAAACTATGCGCCAAAAGTTTTTGAATTTATTTTAAAAAATTATACATTAGAAAAAATCGCCGGTCCTTTTCAAATATTAAAATTAAAGGATACTTAATGGAAATACAGCGATGCTAATTTTTGACAGTCATCATACCGCTATAGCGGCACTCTGAAACCATGGAAATGTGTTTAATTTTTTTAGATTCCTGATCGAGTCGGGAATGACAAAAAACACCGGATTGTCATTCCCGCAAAGCTGAGCTTAGCTCTGCGAAAGCTGGAATCTATTTTCGGACCAGAATAAACTGGATTTTATCTTTATCTATCCTGTTATCTTGTCTAATTTTTTTCAACAAAGGAAGGAGTTATGAAACAAATTAATTTAATTGTCAGTATATTTTTGGTCAGCCTTTTATTATTCTCACTAAGAGCGCCTGTTGTCATGAGTTCCGAGAGCAGAGATACATTGCTTAAGGAGGCTCAAATATTATATGAAGCTGATTCTCGATATGTGGATGCCCGTCTTCAGAATCAATGGAAAATTATTTATTCATTTCAATATCCTGAATACCTAAAAGCCATTTCTTTTAAATAATTTTAATATTTAGTCTGGCACGTCACGCTAATT
>CBDUII010000023.1:0-14701 GCA_965367285.1 uncultured bacterium | reverse complement strand
GAAAACAATTATGTCGTAATCAATGGGTATCATGAACATTTCCTTATAAAAGTTTTTAAATCATATAAAATTTTAAGAGAGAAAATATATGTCAGAACATCTTAACATTCTATATTCATTATTTAAATTAAAAAAACGGGTTTAAAATGCCCTTCATCTACTCTTCACAGTCAAGAGTTTGGAACTATCAGAGATAAAAAATTTCCTGCCCCCTGAACCCTGACAACTGACTGCTGTCAGCCGAATGCTGATTGCTAATCATTGTCCACTGATTTCTGTCCCCTGCCCTCTGATTGCTGACCCCTGATCCTTTTTAATGGATTCTCTGGATAAGGATCAGAAATTACTCAACATACTTCAAATAAAACTGGATTTTACCAGCACTTACATATTCTGTTCCAAGAAAATTAGAGCCCACTTCTAAAAACATATTTCCAATACGAAAAGAATCATCAATTCCAGCCCCAGAGTCTATGAATAAGTCTCTTACAAAAGGTTCACCATCATTATTTACCGCTATATAAGTATGCTTAGTAGGGAAGTCTGGCTGGGCAACCCCGCTTCCGTAATATAAATCGGGAGATAATACACCCTCACCGGCACGTAAATTTATCTTTAAGCTCCCCAGGTAGAAAAATTAAAACAAGAAATATACATGAAGAAATGGTAAACGCGCGCAAAATACAAACGTGCGCCCAATAGTGTGTCTGTCCATAAATAAGATCTACAGTTCGTCGCGAGATCATTAGCAATAACCGTTTGAGTTACCATAGCCGTGTTATTATTAATAGATATTTCGGCCTGAGAAACAATTCCGTACCGGTTAGGCTCAGGTACAGTATTTGCGAAAGCCTCCATTAAAACCCCATTTATTCGAGGCTCTTCCTATCTGGATTCCAGCACTGTTTAATCCCATTTTATTATATGGGTCATAGAAGTGGTGCACAGGTCTAAGAGTTAAAAAATCATCTTCTTTCATGCTGCCTTCTCTTATTTTTTTAATTCCATCGACCCCAAAATCTTTTTTAAATTTTTGATAATTTAAAGATTTTACAGAGGACCTGATGGAAATTAGTTCATGAGTAAAAGTTTCATAAGCTAAGGCGCCCTCAGAAAATATGCAAAAAACAATCATTAAGAACATCATTTTCAATATTTTCATTTTTTTCTCCTTTTGAAATCACATTAATGGCTTTGTATCCGTGTAAGTGTTATTTTGGTTGTCTATCACAGTTGCTTTCACATAATAAATCCCTTCGGTATTGTAAGTAAAAGAGATATTGTCGGCGTTGTCTTGTGAATAGTCGTCTATTCCATCGTCGTCAAAATCCACGTTATAAGAAACAATCGGTGAAGTTATATTTGTATCAATCATAAAAAACACATCAAGGGGCGGCACACCACCGGTTCCATTTCTTAACTCTCTTGCGCTAACTACCTCCACTCCGTTCAAAGAGATATTTCCGCTCTTTGCCATATTTTGCCCGTTTTGTCCCTGCCAGACATGGAGAGTATACTGCGCTGATGAATCTCTCGTGGAAAAGGTATCAGTATAGGTTATTGGTTTCCCTTTCCCCTTGTCATACTGCCTGGTATCAAAGATAATTACGGTACTTCCGAAAACAATGAGAGGAAAATAAAATGAGAAAAACAAGGTAAATGAAACTATGGAGGATATGAATTTTTTCATAATGCTTCTCCTGAAAAAAGGTGGGAATTAGATTAGAAACATTATGATCGGAGAAATATCATACGTTGATATAATTTGTCAGCAATTATTTTTGTATTTAGATGGGCAATATATATGCCGTGAATTTTGAGGGAAATAGCAGGGGTGGGAGGCAACGACGCAAAACAAAAATACAGTAACATCTGCCATGGACGACAGTTTCAGGAATTTTGAGCGTTGCATAAGACGATGTAAAAAAAATGCGCCAAACGGCGCCTAAAAAGTTAGACAGGGTGGCCTAACTTGTGCTTGGTGGACTACAATCTTGCGTAATAGGGAAGGTGGAATATCCTTGCCGCCGTGAATATGATTTGGATATAGCCTGTTCTTAAAAAAATTTTAGACAGGATAACAGGATAATTATTAAATTAACGATTATCAATTAACAGTTAACAATCAAAAATTGATTATTGCTAATTGACAATTGATAATTGATTTCTCCAGTCCATCTCGTTCATCCTGTCAAAATGAACTTTTATTTCGTTATTGTTTTACATTCAGGTTTTCTAATGCTTCTCTGGCGGCTTCCTGTTCCCCTTCTTTTTTATTTTTGCCTTTTCCTTTGCCGATAATTTTGCCGTTGATGGAAACGGTTACTTCGAAGATTTTATCATGATCCGGTCCTATTTCTTTTTCTACTTTATAAAAAGGTATGGCTATCTTTTTTCCCTGAGCGTGTTCCTGTAGTTCACTCTTGTAATCTCTGTAACGGCTGGTATTAGCAAGATGATGCAGGTCGGATTTAAAAAGGGGCAGGATGATTTTGGCGGTCTTTATTAAGCCTCCATCGAGGTAAATGGCTGCTACCATTGCTTCAAAGGTATTGGCAAGAATGGAGTTTTTGTCGTGGCCGCCGGAGAGGGATTCCCCTCTTCCGAGTTGAATATATTCACCCAGATTAAGCAGGCGCGCTATCTTTGAAAGGTTGCCTTCATTGACTAAAGCCGCCCGGATTTTTGACAAATCACCTTCCATCCTGTTCTTGAAATTTTTTAATGAGTATTCGCCTATAATCAAATCGAGGACAGAATCTCCAAGAAACTCAAGACGCTCATTATCTTTAAATTTGCGGTTATTTTCATTAACAAAAGACTTGTGCGTCAGGGCTTGATTCAGGAGTTCGATACTTTTAAAAGGATAACCGAGTTTTTTCTGGTAGGTTGCTAATTTGGTTTTCCTGTCTTTTGAAATCATGTTTTTTTATTTTAAACCACTAATTTCACAAATTACACTAATTATTATTTTGTTAGATTTGATTTTATTCGAGAAATTAGCGAATTCAACTCTTCGCGGCAATTACTACAAAGAGCGAATCTGCGAAGCAAAATTTGTGGTTTTTTTATCTCTCAAATTTTTTGAAAATAATGGCAGAGTTTGTGCCTCCAAATCCAAAGGAAGTTGAAATGGCTATATTAACCTGTGCAGTTCTGGCCTGGTTCGGGACGTAATCCAGGTCGCATTCCGGGTCTTTGTTTTCATAATTTATAGTTGGAGGTATAGTTCCTGTTTCTATAGCCTTAACAGCGAAAGCGCCTTCCACTCCCCCTGCCGCACCAAGCAAATGACCGATCATTGATTTGGTAGAGCTCACAGCAAGTTTATAGGCATGTTTTCCAAAAACAGTTTTGATGGCCGCAATTTCCAGGCTGTCTGCCATAGTGGATGTCGCATGGGCATTAACATAGTCCACTTCTTCCGGCTGCAATCCGGCGCTGTCGAGTGCTATTTTTAAACACCTGGCTGCTCCTTCGCCGCCGGGTGAAGGAGCGGTTATATGGTAGGCGTCCGCGTTCAGGCCATAGCCTATTACTTCCGCATAAATTTTGGCGTCTCTTTTGAGAGCGGACCCCGACTCTTCCAGAATCATAATGCCGGAGCCTTCACCTAACACAAATCCGTCTCTATTTTTATCAAAAGGACGGCTGGCTTTTTCAGGTTCATCATTACGAGTAGAGAGAGCTTTCATAGCAGCAAACCCGCCTATTCCCAGCGGAGTAATTATGGACTCTGCCCCTCCGGCGATCATGGCGTCGGCTTCCCCGCGCTGAATAATCCGATAGGCATCTCCAATGGCATGAGTTCCTGAGGCGCAGGCAGTAGACACACAGGAGTTCGGACCTTTAGCGCCGTGTCTTATTGAAATTTGACCGGAGGCCAGGTTCGAAATAAGCATAGGAACAAAAAATGGGGAAATTTTCCGGAATCCCTTTTCATTATAAAGGTTATGATAGTGCTCGATGGCGGGAAGGCCGCAAAGACCCACACCGACGATAACTCCTACTTTACCCGCATTGCCATTATGCACTTTCAGTCCCGAGTCATGCAGGGCGAATTCAGCGGCTGCCACTGCATAGTGAATAAAAGTATCCATTTTTTTGACTTCTTTTTTATCAATGAAGTCGAATGGATCAAACCCTTTTACTTCACCGGCAATTTTTACAGGAAAATTTGTGGTATCAAAACGAGTAATTTTTCCAATCCCTGATTTTCCTGCTATTATTCCCTCCCAGCTTTTTTTTAATCCTATTCCTAAGGGGGTGATCAAACCCAGCCCGGTAACAACTACTTTCCGTTTCAGTTCATAACCTCCAAATATTACTTTTAATCCCACACAGTGGGTTTAATTCCCCGACGTTCTATGTCGAAAAAATTGATAAAGTTATTTTAGATACCCCGATGCTCTGCGTCGGGGAAGTAAGTCCTTGAAGTTAAAATTCTCAAATTAAATAAAAAATACAACTGGTAAGCTCAAAATCACAGCGCGGCAAGTTGCCGCAACCAAATGGAGCTACCGCTCCGGTTAGCAAAAAAAACTTTGCTAAGCCTTGCATAAGGCGCTGTAAAAATCACAAATAAGCTTTGCATAAGGCGTTGTAAAAGGCAAAAACTAAACAACGCCTAAACACCGCCTAAAAAAGCACGATGTTGCAAGATTGTAATACGGCATTCGAGCAAAGAGTAACAAGGTGCTTTTAATTTTTAGCATTCTCTTCGACATATTTAACAGCGTCTTTTACAGTTAGTATCTTTTCCGCGGCTTCATCAGGGATTTCAATATCGAACTCCTCCTCAAATGCCATAACCAGTTCGACCGTATCAAGAGAATCGGCTCCTAAACCATCAATAAACGAAGCATCCGGAGTAACTTCTTTTTCCTCCACTCCTAATTGGTCTATGATGATCTCTTTGACTTTTGCCTCTATGCTCGTTCCACTCATTTAAGATTCACCTCCTCTAAGAAATTAAATAAAATAATTATTATTTCCTAACGTTTAAAGTAAGACTAAAGCTTTGCCCCACGGTACAAAATAAAAAAGGCAAGCCTTTAGGTTTGCTTTTTACTGCATCAACATTCCGCCGTTTACATGAATAACCTGACCGGTAATATATGAAGCATCCTCAGACACGAGAAATTTAATACAATTTGCGATATCTGCGGGCATTCCCAGTTTTCCAAGGGGTATTTGTTCTTTCAGCTGTTGTTTAATATTCTCATTTAAAGACTGCGTCATCTCCGTATCGATAAAACCCGGAGCAACGGCATTAACCGTGATGTTACGAGAGGCCAGTTCTCGCGCGGCGGTCTTAGTCAATCCAATAATTCCGGCTTTTGACGCAGAGTAATTTGCCTGTCCCGCGTTTCCCATGACGGCCACAATTGAAGCAATATTTACAATTCTGCATTTTCTCTGTTTCATCATATATTTCGCAGCGCTTTTTGTGCAATTAAAGGTGCCTGTTAAATTCACTTTCAACACAAAATCCCAGTCCTCTTCTTTCATACGAACTAAAAGTGTGTCCCTGGTGACGCCTGCGTTGTTAATTAAAATATCGAGGGTCTTAAATTCATTAATTGTACTCTGAGCCATGTTTTCTACGTCCGCCATTTTTGAGACATCTACTTTTTGGACCAGAGCTTTACAGCCCAATTTTCTTATCTCTTCCGCTGTATCTTCAGCCTGTTCAGTAATTAAATCCGCTACCACGATATTAGCACCGTCTCGAGCTAATGCAAGCGCGATTTCCTTGCCAATGCCTCTGGCACCTCCTGTTATTACTGCAGTTTGTCCTTTTAGCGACATTGTGTTCTCTTTATTAAGATAAATGAGTATCTAATTGATATTTGAAAGTGTTTCTTCCAGGCTTTTCATATCTTCAACATGGAAACATTTTATATTTTTATCAATTCTTTTCATGAGGCCTGATAAAACTTTTTTTGGACCCACCTCAACAACAGCATCGATTCCTTGATTAACAATATATTTCATGCTCTCTTCCCATCTTACCGGTGAAATAAGCTGTCGTCCTAAAGCAGAGACTGCTTCATCCGCTTTAGTGACAGGCGAAGCATCCACGTTTGTCACAACTGGAAATTTTAAATCATTAAATTGAATTTTTTCCAATTCTTTATTCAGGTTTTCTTGAGCCGGATTCATAAGAGAACTGTGAGAAGGGGCGCTGACAGGTAATGATACCACCCTTTTGGCTGTATTTTTAGCTAAGTCAATTGCTTTATCTACGGCCTCTTTTTCTCCAGCGATTACAATTTGCTCCGGACTATTATAATTTGCAGGTTGCACAAGACCTTCTTTGATTTCATTGCACAAGGCTTCTACTTTTTCTTTCTGAAGTCCGATAATAGCGGCCATTGCACCCTTTCCCGCAGGTACAGCACCCTGCATCCATTTCCCTCTTAAGCGAACAAGGGGAACAGCATCGGCAAAGCTTAATGTCTCTGCTGCGACAAGCGCGGAATATTCACCCAGGCTGTGGCCTGCCGCTACCTTAATTTCTATACCATTTTCACTAAAAATTTTCAAGGCTATTATTGAGGTAATTAAAATAGCCGGCTGGGTGTTTTCAGTCATGTTTAATGATTCCTTAGGGCCGTTCAAACATATGGAAGTGATATCATGACTTAACAGGTCATTTCCCTGTTGGAAAAGTTCACGGGCAATCGGTACATTGTCATAAAAATCTTTTCCCATTCCCACATATTGTGAACCCTGTCCAGGGAAAATAAGCGCAATGTTTTTCGCCATCCATTTTTCCTAATCTAACAAAGGCTGAAGGCTGAAGTAAATCCACCTGACTATATTGCTTTCCTAACAGTCTTCAGCCTATCTACCTAATTAATTACCATTTTATAAGTGCTGATCCCCAAGTGAAGCCGGCGCCGAAAGCAGTCATCAAAATAATATCATTCTTATTTATCCGTTTTTCCAGTACTGCTTCATCTAAAGCTAAAGGTATTGAGGCTGCGGATGTATTTCCGTATTTCATTAAATTCACAAACACTTTTTCTTCAGGCAAGCTTAATTTTTTGGCTACAGCGTCAATAATCCTTTTGTTGGCCTGATGTGGAATGATGAGGTTGATATCTTCTATAGTATAGCCATTATAACTTATTGCTTCTTTGGCCGCGTTGACCATAAAACGAACAGCGATCTTAAATGTTTCATTTCCTTTCATTTTAATAAAATGCTTTTTTTCATTAATCATTTTTTCCGAAATCGGTATGCGGCTGCCGCCGCCGGGAACGAATAAAAGATCATGGTAGTGTCCGTCAGAATGAAGATGTGTGGAAAGGATTCCTTCTTTTTTTCTGATCATTTCTGCCTGGATAACTACTGCGCCTGCACCATCGCCGAATAATACACAGGTAGAACGATCATTCCAATTTGTAATGCGGGAGAAGATTTCACTCCCTATCAGTAAGACGGTTTTGTAACGTCCGCTTTTGATGTATTGTTCGGCAACAGACAGACCGTAAATAAAGCCGGAACAAGCTGCTGATAAATCATAGGCAAAGGCGTTTTTTGCCCCGATTCCTAACTGAACCATACACGCGGTGGAAGGGAATAACATATCCGGTGTTGCAGTTGCAACCAGAATCAGATCAATATCTTTGGCTTTTATCCCTGCCTGTTTTAAGGCTTTTTTTGATGCATTAACAGCAAGGTCCGAGCATGCCTCTTTTTCGCTTGCAATCCTTCTTTCTGATATTCCGGTACGGGTTTTAATCCACTCATCCGAGGTGTCTACCATTTTTTCAATATCAAAATTGGTCAATATTTTGTCAGGGACATAAGACCCTGTACCAATAATTTTTGCCTGAATCATGTATCCTTATCAGTTGGAAAAGAGATAGAGTCTTTAAACTGTTTCCAGAACTTTCCTTTTTTTAGGGGTTTTGTGATGGCTTTTAAGTTAAATTCCAGATCTTCTTGGATGTGCTGGTTCACTTTATTGTTAATAAACTCATTCGCCTGTTTGATGGCATTTTTAATTGCTTTTGGCGAAGAACTTCCGTGGGATATAATACATATTCCATTTATTCCCAGAAGCGGGGCGCCTCCATATTCAGAGTAATCGACGGTTTTTTTAAAAGCCCGAAAATATGGTTTCATTAACAGGTAGGCCAGTTTTGTCCTGAGATTGGAAGTAAACATATTACGAAGGCTTTTTTCAATCATTTCAGCGAGACTCTCGCTGATTTTCAAAGCAATGTTGCCTGTGAAGCCGTCGCATACTATGACTTCCGAATTTCCACGGTATACTTCTTTGGCTTCCACATTTCCGACAAAATTCAGATGGCTTTGCTTTAGCATTTGAAATGTTTCTTTAGTAATCTCATTCCCTTTAGTATCTTCTTCCACAATACTTAACAGACCTACCGTGGGGCTTGGTTTTTTAAGTTGATGTCTGGCAAAAACATGACCCATTATTGCGAACTGGAAGAGAAGCTCTGATTTGCAGTCAACATTTGCCCCTGCATCCAAAAGCACTACCGGACCCTTGGCAGTGGGCAGGAGTACTGCTATTGCCGGCCTGTCTATTCCGGGCAAAGGTCGCAGGATGACTGTGGATACGGCAAGAACCGCGCCTGTATTTCCGGCGCTCACCATGGCAGCAGCTTCGCCTGATCGTACAGACTCAACTGCCACACGGATCGAAGAATCACGCTTTTGTCTTAACGCGCGGGAAGGAGATTCTCCCATATCAACAACTTCTGAAGCGTGTTTCGTTTGGATGGAAAGACCTTCCAATGAATAGCGGCTCAGTTCCTCCCTGATTTTATTTTCCAGACCGATAAGGAGTATCTGTATCCCGTGATCCCGGGCAGCCATTACGGCCCCTTCTACAATTGTCGCAGGGGCACTATCCCCGCCCATTGCGTCAACAGCTACGACCATGTGATTCCCCAGTAAATTAAGTCCTATTTTTCTTCCTTGATCTGAATCACTTCTTTGCCTTTATAATAACCGCAGGCAGGACATACAAAGTGTGGCATTTTCACCTCATGGCATTGAGGACATTCAGACAGGGCAGGCGGGGTTAAAGCGTCATGAGACCGCCTCATATTTTTTTTTGATTTAGAGGTTCTTCGTTTAGGCTGCATTTAGTGTTTCTCCTTAAAAGAAAAAGGTCGTTAAAAATACGACCTTTTATTCGCGAAAAAATTAAAATTCTAAATACTTATAAGGTAAAAGTCAAGTTGAAAGAAACTAATATTGCCAGAGATATTGAAGGCCTGGAAGGAGATGCAACCGGTTTGGCAGGTAGGATAAGACTTTGTTTTCCAACAGCTTAAACAACAGGTTTCTCTCTTTTCTTTCAGAAACTATTTTAGGTTTCCCTTCAATTCCAACCAACTCAGCGGCAAGTTCTATAGCGTCTTCAAGGCTTCCCAGCTTATCCACCAATCCTATTTCAAGAGCCTGTCTGCCGGTAAAAATTCTACCATCAGACAGTTCCTTTACCTTCTGAATATCCATGCCTCTACCATCGGCTACAGCGTTAACAAATTGATCATAAACATCATCAATGACTCCCTGCAGAAGCTTTTTCTCTTCTTCTGTAAATTCTCTCATGGGGGAGCCGATATCCTTGAATTTCCCGCTTTTTATGACCTCTGTTTTTAGCCCTATTTTTTTCATCAGTTCTTCTATATTGGGAAAAGTCATAATAACGCCGATACTTCCGGTAAGGGTACCGGGGTTTGCTACGATTTTGTCTGACGCGCACGCAATATAATAACCACCGGATGCGGCGACATTCCCCATGGAGGTAACTACTATTTTATTTGAATTTTTTCTGACTTTCAGTATTGCGCTATATATTTCCTGTGAAGGAGCCACACCGCCGCCAGGGCTGTCAATTCTAAAAACTATAGCTTTGATGGATTTATCATCCGCGTATTTTTTAATCTGCCGGATTGTATTGCTGGACTGAGTTATGATGTTCTCAATAGTGATAAGAGCGATTTTGTTACTTTTCGTTATCTTCCAATTGAGTCCAAGGGTGGATACCAGAAAAAGTGATAATAAAAAGAATACACCACCCAATGCGGCTATTAAACTGATACCAATCAATACTGGGTTTTTTTTCATTTTTCTTCGTTTTTATTTGTTTCTTTCTTTTCCTCAGTGGATTTATCTTTGCTTTGACTGTTTTATTCTTTTGATTCTTCAGAAGAGGTTTCCATCTCCTTTAATTCCTGGTTTTCTTCGATCTGGGAAGCATCTAAATTCTGCTCAAAGGCCTTAATGCTTAAAGCGATTTTACGATCTACAGCGTTAATTTTAATCACCCGGGCAGTGACCTCCTTTCCAACCGGCATGAATGATTCCACATTAGAGATCTTTTTTGCGGCTAATTGAGATATATGAATTAATCCTTCGATACCCTCTTCCAACTCTACGAAAGCGCCATAATTTGTAACCTTACAAACCTTACATTTGACATCCGTTCCAATTTTATATTTTCCCGCCAGTTTTTTCCATGGGTCTGGTGTTAATTGCTTTATTCCAAGAGAGAATCTTTGGGCATCACTATCAATTTTTAAAACAACGGTTTTTACGGTTTCCCGTTTTTTAACGACCTCGGAGGGATGATTGATCTTTTTTGTCCAGTGCATATCTGAGATGTGGATTAGTCCATCAATCCCTTCTTCCAACTCAACAAACGCGCCAAAATCTGTCAGGTTTCTTATTCGTCCTTCAACAACCGCTCCCTCAGGGTATTTTTCTTCAATATTATCCCATGGGTTAGGTTCAATCTGCTTCATTCCAAGAGAAATTCTCTTTTTATCTTTATCAAGGCTTAAAATAATGGCTTCAACTGTATCTCCAATAGCTACCAGTTTGGACGGATGCCGTATATGGCGGCTCCAGGACATTTCAGAGATATGCACTAACCCTTCAATGCCTTGCTCTACCTCAACAAAAGCGCCGTAATCTGTAATGCAAACAACTTTCCCCCTGATTTTGCTTCCAACTTCGTACTTTTCCGATATATTAATCCAGGGGTCTTCTGTGATTTGTTTATGACCCAGTGAAACTCTTTCTTTTTCTTTGTCATATTTCATAATTACAACTTTAATCTTATCTCCAAGAGAGAATAATTCTGATGGATGATTTACCCGTCCCCAGGACATATCCGTTATATGAAGAAGTCCGTCGATGCCGCCTAAATCGACAAAAACACCGTAGTCTGTAATATTTTTTACAACTCCCTCAACAGTCTTTCCTTCTTCTATTGTTGCCAGGGTATCCGCTTTTTCAATTTTTCTTTGTTCTTCCAAAATGATTCTGCGAGAAAGAACAATGTTATTCCTCTTTTTATCCATTTTAATAACTTTCATCTGAAATTTTTTGCCGATAATTCTATCCATATCACGAATAGGTCTGAGGTCGATCTGAGAGCCAGGCAGAAAGGCTTTCAGGCCTATATCAACGGTCAGCCCGCCTTTAGCCCGCGAGACAACAGTTCCTTCAATGATTTCACCGGTTTCAAAAAAGAGTTCTACTTTTTTCCACATTTTTATTCTGTTGGCCTTTTCTTTGGAGAGAACTACCTGACCGTCATTGTCCTCTGTTTTATCGAGAAAAACCTGTACTTCATCATTTATTTTTAGTTTTGCTCCTTTATCCGGAAACTCATTCCGGTTAATAAATCCTTCAGATTTGAATCCTATATCTACTAAAAATGAATCTTCGCTCATGCCGACAATAACACCGGTAACGATTTCTCCCTCCTTGTAATTTTTCATACTGCTTTCGTAGAAAGATTGAAACTCCGCCCTTTTTTCAGGACTGTATTCTTCATCCAAGTCGTTTTCTTCCTGTACCGCTGTAGCAGCCACATCTTTTTTGTTTTCATCCGTTAACGTTAGGTTACTTTTTGCCATAATAATTTAAATTACCTCCTTAAAAAATTAGCAATGGCCAATTAGCAATGGCCAATTAGCAATTTAAACTTTTAAAAAACATATTACTAATGATAATTAACAATTGGTAATTATCATTTTTCATAATCCCTGTCAACTGCTCCTATAAAAACCGTCTCTTAACGCTTTGGCTTCACCCATTGTTTTTTCTAATTGGAACCAATTTTTTTCTTTGATTAATGTCTTAAATTGATTAAGAGATGTTTCGTACTGTTCAATCATTTTTATTAAGGCTTCACTATTATAATTACATATATCACACCACATTGCGGGATGGCTTGAAGCTATCCGGGTAAAATCACGAAAGCCGCCGGCTGAGTATGATAATATATCCGGCCATACATGACGCAAATTAAATATGAAAGAGGTAATCGCGTATGCTGCAACATGGGGAAGGTGACTGACCGCTGCCATGATTTCATCATGTTTAACAGGTTCCATAGAGGTGATTTCGGATCCCATGAGTTCCCATAGATTCTTAACTTTTTGCAAAGCTTTATGATCTGTGAACTTGGTAGGAGTCAAAATACATTTTGACCCTTCAAATAATTCCGCAAACGAAGCTTCCACTCCTGAGTTTTCAGTCCCTGCGATAGGATGAGCGCCAACAAAGTGAACGCCATCCGGCAGGATATTTTCAATTTTCTCAACAAGGCTGTTTTTCACACTTCCAACATCTGAAATAATGGCGTCTTTTTTTAAGTAAGAACTCATTTTGTCTGCCAGTGGTAAAATTGAACCAACAGGGACGGCTATTAAGACAAAATCAGCCTGCTCAACAGCTTCATTCAGATCGAGAGAATATTTATCAATTACTCCTAATTTCACAGCTTTACGCAAATTTGCCTCCTGACGGCCAAATCCCACAATGGATTTCGCTATTTTCTTTTTTTGGCAAACCCGGGCAAAGGAACCTCCAATTAAGCCAACTCCTAAAATAGTTAATTTTTCAAAATAAATGTCCATATTTTATACTTCCCTGCCTTTTGGATATGACCCGATAATTTTCAGAAAGAGGCAAGACTTTTTTGTTGCTTTAATAGCTTTTTCTATCCTGTGGTCTTTGTAATAGCCTTCAATATCAACAAAAAAGAGGTACTCCCATTTTTTATTTTTTAAAGGCCTTGATTCAATCCGGGTCATGTTAATTTTATTTTTGGCAAAATGGTTTAAAATATTAAAAAGAGCGACTGGTTTGTCTTTCACTCCAAATAATAATGAAGTTTTATCTTTCCCGCTTTTTTGTGAAACTTCATGTCCGATAACCAGGAACCTTGTAACATTATCAGTCCTGTCTTCTATTCCTCGCGCCAGGATGTTAAGTTTATAAGTCTGGGAAGCTGCTTCTCCGGCTATAGCGGCAGAGGTAGGATACCGGGCGGCTAATTCAGACGCCCTGGCAGTACTGAATACTTCCTGAACTTTTACACCTGCTAAATTTTCCCTCAACCAGGAATTGCACTGCGCAACAGGTTGAGGATGTGAGTAAACTTTTTTGATTTTTCTGATATCTTTACTTAAAGAAAGCAAGTGATGGGAGACCCTCAGTAATATTTCATCAGTAACTCTCAAATCTGTTTGGACGAGCATGTCTAAAGTAGTGTTGACAGTTCCTTCTATAGAGTTTTCAACCGGAACTATTCCATAGTTCGCGCTATTTTTTTCAACTGCTTTAAAAACACCCTCAATGCATTTTTTAGGATAATAACGGGCAGATTCTCCAAACCCTTTTATTCCGGCGAGATGGGAAAAGGTGGCTTGAGGTCCCAGGTATGCTATGGACAGCGGTTTTTCAAGAGAAAGGGTAGCAGATAAAATTTCTCTAAAAACAGAAAGGATTGCTTTATCTGGAAAGGGTCCGGCATTGATTTTTTTTAAACGGCTAAAAATCTCCTGTTCGCGTTGAGGGGCATGAAAATTATCTTTTCCGGCTTTTGACTTTTCCAGGCCGATATCCAGGGCAAATTCAGCCCTTTGATTCAAAAGCTTTAAAACATTTGAATCGATTTTATCGATTTCTTTTCGTAAAACATCAATCTTCCCCAAAAAAACATACCACCTTTTCTTGAATTTAATTTCTCAGTATATCTGAAATAAACAGAATTTCAAGTAAATAAAACACGCAGCGTTGTAATATTAAAATCCACAGCCTTTTTTTATAGATAATTAGGCATTAAACAATATGATGAGATCGATACATTAAAAGTGACAAAATGATAATGGTTAAGCTATATTAAATTAACATGATAGAATCTCTTAGATATTTGAATAATGCGAAAGACATATTGAAAAAAGCCCCTATCGAAGATAATAGATATGCTGATGTCAAACATGTACAGGAGGCTTGCGGTACCGCATATCTTGCCATATTAAAAGCCATAGACGAATACTTAATCATTAAGGGAGTAAGCAAAAAAGAACTTCCTAAATCTACTGAAGCCTATAGAAAATTAATAAAAAAACATCTTGCTGTCCATAATGGAAAATTAATGAAAGAATTTGAAGACCTTTACGATGAGCTGCATATAGCCGGATATTACAGGGGAATGCTTCATTCAGTCGGCGCTGTAAAAGAGATTTTTAAGACTGCAAAGACTTTTATAAAGAAGATTAACCACTAATTCCCTCTTCCATCGCCTGCTTCTGTATTACAAGCTTATAAAATTGTGTTATTTCAGCACAATTTTTGTTAGCAGATTGGGCGGAAGCCCATTTGGTTGTGGCCCCTTGGCCGCGCTGTG
>CBDUII010000022.1:0-14758 GCA_965367285.1 uncultured bacterium | reverse complement strand
TTCATCAAATTATTGGAAGTGTTGTGATTATTTCGAAAGTAATAATGTTGACGTATGGCTTGGCGTATTTGTAGCTGAGAAAAAAGAATTTAGAGAAATGCGGAAGCCAGGTTTTAGTTCAAACACAAAATCCATTAATCATAAACTAATAATTTATAAAAGCGAATACCTTGAAAGACTTATAGGCTTATTTGATCCCACAAAATTATGGAATAATAATATCCCAAATGTTGTACGAGGTTATTTTGATGATATGTACACACTTTTAACTAAACTTTACCAACAAACCTCTAAAAAAGGGTTTGTCGGTATTGTTGTTGGAAATTCTGCTTATTCGGGTGTAATAATTCCAACAGATGTCTTAATTGCCGAAATCGCTAAAGAGATTGGTTTTAGCGTAAAAAGTATTTTCATCACAAGGCATTTAACAACTAGTTCACAGCAAAAACGAGAAGTAGAGTATCTAAGGAATTATTTAAGAGAGAGTATAGTGGTTCTTGAAAAATGATTAAACCTCAGAACTATATTTTTGTGAAAGAATCGATACCTCATACTATTGAGCAAAACTCAATATTGAATATACTTACAAACAATGTAACAGCACAAACCCACCGATTTAACAGGTATCCAGCAAAATTTATTCCTCAAGTTCCAAGGTGGGCAATTGAAAAGTATCTGGTAGGGCAAAATGAAAAACTAATATTATATCCTTCAAATGACGCAATTAATAAGCTGTCATTAATTAGAACTTTAATTAACAAAATACCCGATGAACTCGGAAGAAACAAAAAAATTAGGAATATTCAAAACCTTTTAATAATTTGTTTTTCAGCAATCATAAGACGAGTATCGAATGCGGATAACGAATCTCAAAAAACATACGTTTCTCATACAAAAATTAAAATACCGGAAGAAACAATAAATTTATTTTTTAGCAAATTAGATTTGTTTAAAGAAAGGATTTCAATATTTTCACAGAAGATAAACCACAAATTAAAAAGTAAAATTATTTGTTCATCAAGTGCTAAGGGATTAGAAGAGAAGTTAAAAGAAAAAAAAATCGACTTAGCTATTACTTCGCCCCCATACATAAAAGCAATAGATTACATTTACAATCAAATAGCTGAATTATTCTGGATTGGTGACATGTTTGATTTACAAACACAGACAAAGCAAAACGAAAAGAAAAAAATATATATAGGCACAAAACATTTTCACAAAAAGAACTTTGAAAATTATGATCCATTCGATATTACTATTGGGATTAAGAAACTTGATAAAAAACTGCAAGATGTTTATGTAAAGGACAAAAAGAATGGACATAAACACTCGTTTCTGACATTTAAGTATTTTGAAGAAATGGGAAAACATTTTGTAGAAATGGCACAGTGTCTAGATTCAAATACTCATTATGTTTTTGTTATCGGTGATAGTTCTGTAAGCGATATTTTTTTTGATACGGCAGACTTTCTAACTGAAATAGCCGATCGTAATGGATTTGAAATTACAAACAAGTGGGGCTATAAAATTAAAAATCGTTATATGCGGTTTGATAGAAAAGGGAGGGGTGGAATAATAGAAAATGACTGGGTTCTTGATTTTATAAAATTATAATTTTTCGAACAAGAATGCTAACGAGGCGTTGCCTTGACCACTCTTTTCCCTCAGTTTATTTCAAAAGTGAATCCTTTTCTTGCGGCTTTGCTACGTTATACTATTACACTGTAAAAACTTCTTTCTTAGGAAGAATTTTTCATTATTTTCACCGGAGCGGTAGCTCCATTTGGTTGCGGCAACTTGCCGCGTTATGTTATATATTGATCCATGTTTTCTAAAATCAAAATCCTTTTTGAAGATATAAGATTCAGCCATACTGTTTTTGCGCTTCCTTTTGCTTTTATGAGCGCGTTTATCGCTTCCGAAGGCCTTCCTTCAATAAAAAAAATTGTCTGGATTTTATTGGCAATGGCAGGAGCAAGAAGCGCCGCGATGGCTTGTAACAGGATTGCAGACGCGAAATATGACGCGCTGAACCCGAGAACAAAAAACCGCGCCCTGCCTTCAAAAAAAATCAGCCGTCAGAGTTATCTGTTTTTTTTATTAAGTTCTGCGGCTCTTTTTGTCTTTTCCGCTTATCAGTTAAACCACCTTGCGTTTTTGCTGTCACCGGTTGCTTTAGGCATCATATTCTTTTATTCATGGACAAAGCGTTTTACCGTGTACTCTCATTTTTTTTTAGGGCTGGCGTTAAGCCTTGCCCCTGTTGGAGCGTGGGTCGCCATCAGGGAAGAAATAACGATAACGCCTATAATATTAGGCGCGGCGGTAATATTCTGGTTAGCCGGTTTTGATATTATTTACGCGTGCCAGGATATTGACTATGATAAACAGGCCGGCCTTTTGTCCATCCCTGAAAAGTTTGGCGTGGAAAAAGCATTAAAATTGTCATCTTTATTTCATTTGATTATGGTCTTTTTTCTAATGCTGTTATTAATTACAAAACAGCTTGGATGGGTGTATTTATCAGGTATAATTATTGTTTCCGCTCTTTTAATATACGAACATTCTATTGTAAGGCCCAATGATTTATCAAAAGTTAATGTGGCGTTTTTTAATATTAACGGGCAAGTAAGTATTCTTTTGATGATATTAACTATTATCGATTGCACGCTTGTTTAGAGAAACATTCATGAATAAAAAATATATTAAATATCTTGCTCTAATAATGTTATTAGTTTTCCCCCTCTCCTGCGCCAAAACGGTTCCAACCAAAAAACGCAAGAAAACGGCTAAAATTATTATAAAAAAACCAGCAGTAGAAAAAATTTTAATTAAGAAGAAAAAACGCAGGAAACCTCAAGTTGAAGAAGAAATAATAATAGAGGAACCCGGCCCGCGAGAAAAACGAGCAAAAAGAATTGAGCGCAGGAAAAAAATTATTCCCGGATTACCTGCTATATTACCAACTTATTTTAATAAAAAGGATAGTTCTGATATGGCTTTTGTGCAGGGCGGTTATTTTATTATGGGTGGTAACGAGGGGGGAAAAAATGAAAGACCTGCTTCAGAAGTGCATGTACCGGCATTTTTTATTGATATATATGAAGTAACAAATACCCGGTACAAATTATTTAATGATGAATTTGAAAGTACTGCTGCTGTAGATTGCGACTTTTGTCCTGTTACCGGAATTACATGGCAAGAAGCTGAAAGCTACTGTAAATGGGCAGGAAAACGACTTCCAACAGAGGCTGAATGGGAAAAGACTGCCCGGGGGACACAGCAATTAAAATGGCCGTGGGGCAATTCCCCTAAAAAAAATACGGCAAACATTCTTGAAAATAAGGAACCTCAATCAAAAGCAAAGCACCGTACCGGTCCTGTTCCGGTAGGAAGCTTTCCCCGGGGGGTAAGTATTTTCGGAGTTTTCGATATGACTGGAAATGTTTGGGAATGGACAGATAGCTTTTATTCACCGTATAAAAATAATTTGGACCATGATGTTCGGTATCAAAGCCAATATAGAGTGCTTCGAGGGGGCTCATGGGAAAATATTCCTGAAAATGCGCGAACCACATTCCGCCATCCTGTGCCTTCGGACACGAGACTTCCAAACATTGGTTTTCGATGTGTTAAAGACGCTGATAAATCCACAATTCAAAGTATACAACCTCGCAATCGTTAGCCTATCCTGATATAATTAGTGTCTGTCCATAAATTAAGCCACCATGTCATTTCGACTGAAGGGAGAAATCTTAACTCTCTGGAAAGCATAGATTTCTCGCTTCGCTCGAAATGACAGTAAGGGGAAAACAACAATTTATGGACAGACTGTAATTAATAAATATTTCCATTTCAGATGTAATCAACTATTCTAAGTATAAACAATATTTAAAGGGAAAAGTCTTTCCATGGAAAATGAATACTTAACAATGGTTCTTCGACTGGTTTTTGCTTTATTTGCCGGAGGGCTTATTGGCCTTGAGCGTTCTTACCATGGCCGTCCGGCTGGTTTTAGGACACATGCTCTTGTTTGCACGGCATCAACTCTCTTGATGTTGTTTGCAGTTAATCAGCGGCAGTTTATGAGTGATATGCATATGGAAACAGTAAGAATTGATCCGACGCGTATGGCGCAGGGTATTATGACAGGCATCGGTTTTCTTGGCGCCGGCGTAATAATGAAAGAAAAATTAGCTATACGTGGTCTGACAACTGCCGCCTCTATTTGGATGACAGCTTCAATCGGCATCATTATAGGCATAGGTTTTTACTTTCCGGCCGCAGTTGCGTTTTTGATTACATTAGGTGTGCTGTCTTTATTTCGATGGATTGAGGATGTGATTCCTTCCCTCTCCTTTGGGAGGATTTCAATACGTTTTTTGCGTAATGAATCCATATCAGAACAGGAATTACGTGAAATTATAAAAAATCACAATATTACCTGTACCAATCTTAGCTATCATCTTAATGAAAACAGGAAGTTCTTTCAATACCGGATGACCATTCGGACAAAAAAAGCAGATAATTTTAAGAAGCTGGCTGAAACCTTGTATAAAATGGATCGTGTGCAGGAACTCAGTATTGTACCAACAGGCGATTAAGAAAGTTTACCCGCTTAGTGGCAGGGATCGATATTTCTCGGCCTTTTAAGATTCTAATTAATATATAATTCCATTCTTTTTTTAACAATAGAACTGTGAATGGAATGATCTTCTTTTATAAAGTATTTCCCTTCGAATGGTTCGGGGGGAATTTCTTTTAAAAAGCCGGATGAAACTAACTCTTTAAGATTCGACGGAGATAAACCGGTTTTTTTGCGGTATTGATCCCTTGCATCTTCGAGAATAAGAATGTCCCTCTCAACTATCACTTCTTTAATTCTTTTCATCAGGTTTTTTTTTGCTTCTTCATTTTCTGTTGAACGATAAATCTCCTGTAAGAATTTAATTGCAATTTCCGGATCTCTGGCATTGCTGTAAAGCCGGGCAACCAGCAACGGAAGGTACCGCGGGTGTTCGGGATATTTGGTTGCTTCTTCCAGATAACGCGCGGCAGTAGCAAAATCCTTTTTGTAGTACATATAATTAAAGCCGAGAAAAAAAGGAATTGTCCAGTAGCGTTTATGAGTTTTAGGAACATTTATCATTCCTTTTTTAAGAAGTTTGATGCTGTGGCTTATATCCTTTGCCCAATAAGCAAGCGCTACCCCCCCGAATTCATATACATATTCAAAATAAGGATCCAGGGTCGAAATAATATCTAAAAGATGATAAAGCCATTTGTAAGACTTATCGGTCTGGAAGTGATCTCCAAAATAAACTATTGCCTTGATCCATAAATAATCAGCAAAAAGTTCGTCGTATGCTAAAGCAGCTCCCTTTAAAAATTGTCCGGATGGAAGATACTTCATATCCTCAAATTTGCTATAACGGGTTCTTGATTTGTCGATTTGTGTTTGGGACAGAAAAACAGCGGCATAAACGACGAAAAAATAGAGGGAGAAAACGATTATCTTTTTTTGAGGAGATGCTTTCTTCAGAAACATCGCAAACATGTCAGATTCTCATTGGCATTACGATACATCTGTAATTTTCATTATCGGCGGGAGTGATCAGGCATGAACTATCAGCATTTTTTAATTTAAAGACGATCTTTTCTGTGTTAATGGCGTTTAAAATATCCATCACATATTTGGCATTAAGGCCAATAGTTATGGCCTCTCCTTTGTAGTCAACATCAATTTCTTCTCTGGCTTCTCCGAGTTCTGAATTATCCGATACAAGTGTCATAAGGTTTTTTTGCACTCCAAACTTGACCATCCTGGATTTCTCATCCGCCAAAATCGCGACCCGTCTCAGGGCATGAAGAAAAAGATCACAGTTAATAATAACGTTATTGTTATTATCCTCCGGAATTACCTGGCGGTAATTAGGGAAACGACCATCAATCAGCCGGGTAACTAAAACCATTTTATCCACTTTAAATGCCGCATGGTTTTTTTCAACAGAAATGCTGATAGTTTTTTTTCCGTTAGCTTGATCAGAATCGCCGGCTTCTAATATCTTTAACAATTCCGCCTGCGCTTTTTTTGGAATAATCATTTCTACCTTTTCCTTTTTATCAAACCCATTTGATTTTTTGATAAAAGCCAGGCGGTGTCCATCGGTTCCCACCATGGAAATATCTTTCCCTTCAGATTCAAGCAGGACTCCGTTTAACGTATACCGGGTTTCATCCGCTGAAATGGCAAAATTAGTTTTTCTGAGCATTTCTTTCAAGAGATCAATATCAATGACCAGATCTTTTTCCTCTTTGTAAGCGGGAAACGCGGGATATTCTTCAGGCGGGAGGCAGGCAATTTTAAAAGTAGATTTTTTACATGTAATATTTATCCAGCTATTTTCCTTATTGCTTTTAAAATGGATTTCTTCATCCGGAAGTTCTCTGACAATTTCATGAAGTTTCCGGCCATTAACAGTAGCGCTGCCTTCTGAGATTATTTTTGCTTCGTAAGACCCTTTAATGCCAATGTCAAGATCTGTAGCAAAGATGTCAATGCCGCTTGATTGGGTTTTGATTAAAATATTGGACAGGATAGGCATTGCGCCTTTGGTGTCTACAATGCCCTGCACTTTCTGAAGCCCTTTTAAAAATTCCTCTCGTGAAATTTTAAATTCCACTAATTCCTCCCAGTAAATGTATCTTTATTTTCTAACATAAAATTAAAACACTGTCAAAAAATTTATGCGGTCTCTGCATTACAAACTTATAAAATTGTGTTATTTTAGCACAATTTTTGTTAGCAGATTGGGCGGAAGCCCATTTGGTTGTGGCCCTATGGCCATGCCGCGTCTTCTGCGGTAAATAAAAAAAACCCATGGTCATAACCATGGGGCAGTAGAGGGGGAATTTTTCGGTTTTACTTTATTTTAATTACAGGCGGTTTTAGCTGTAGTCGCCCCTGTAAAACTTTATAGACTCTGTGGCAGCCAATACTGCAGTTTCATCTGCTAAGCCTTTTAATGGAATATCGGAAGGTATTTTTGCGGATATCTCTTCCAAACTGTTTCCATCATTTTTTAATGACTCTACCAGAGGCAAAAATTTGCTTATATCCACTTTTGGGTTTTCGAGAGCTGATTTAAAAAACTCGAGCCGTATCAGGACTTTCTCTGTCATGGCGATCAATTTCTCATGATCGATTATTGTTTTTCCCCCGGACTCAAGTGAAGCCAATTGGATGTGCTTTGGAAATTGAGGGCCTGCGGCCTGTTTTGTTTGACCTGCCTTTTCGGTTTTTGCTCCTTTAATTTTTTTACTTTCTTCAGATAAAACCCTGGAAAAGTCCTGCCCGCCTTCTACTTCGTCCTTTTTTTGCGCTGGCTTAAGGTCAATCTTACCTGATTCTTTCGGGCCAATAATTTTCATGGTGAATCTCCTTTTTAATTGGTCATCGGTTATTGATCAATAGCCATTGCTTAAAAACCGAAATTATATTTCACCGCAAAAACACAGAGAAGTACAAATGATTTCAGCATACGAGTAATATAAATCCTGCTTTAGCATTAAGCAATTAGCGTGCCAAAATCTAAATTTACGTATAGGAATTTCAACGTTTCCTTGCTTCGTCGCCGCAAACCCAAAATACCGTAAAAACTGCCATGGACGGCAGTTTCAGGGATTTTGAGCGTTGCATAAGGCGCTGTAAAAAAAATGCACCAAACAGCGCCTAAAAAGTTAGCCAGGATGGCCTAACTGGTGCTTTCATTTTTATACTCATTGAGCTTATTTCTGAGTGTGCGGACATGAATTCCTAACATTTCCGCTGCTCTTTGCCTGTTATCCTGTGTTTCTTTGAGGGTTTTCAGGATGAGTTTTTTTTCCATTTCCGCCATTGTCCCACCGGCAGCTATCTTTACCTGGTGTGAATCGCCGGTTTTCTCCTCAGATTCAACCTCGGACCCTTCTTCGAGGAAAATATGTTCTTTTTCGATCCTATGCGAAAGGGAAATAATTACCGCCCTTTCAATCACATTTTCAAGTTCCCTGATGTTGCCGGGCCAGTTCTGCCGGGTCATAATCTCAATTGCTTCATTAGTGATAGTCTTTTTTTCAAACCCATTTTCAGAGCAATGTTTTTCAAGAAAGTAATCAATTAATACCGGTATATCCTCTTTTCTCTCTCTTAAAGGGGGGAGTTTTATTGGGATGACATTAAGCCTGTAAAAGAGATCTTCGCGAAATTTTTTTTCATCCACACATTTTTTCAGCTCTCTGTTAGTAGTCGCTAAAATTCTAACGTCAATGGGTAAGGGGTTTTTACCTCCCACAGGGTCAATTTCCTTTTCCTGGATTGCCCTCAGGAGTTTAGCCTGGAGCTGGATATCCATTTCACTGATTTCATCAAATAGAATTGTGCCGCCGTCAGCTAATTCCATTTTCCCGATTTTCTTTTCAATTGCCCCGGTAAATGCCCCCTTTTGATGTCCAAATAGTTCACTCTCTAAAAGCCCTTCCGAGAATGAAGCGCAATTAACAGCAACAAAAGGTTTATCTGCTCGCGGACTTTCCTTATGAATCAATCTGGCAATCAGCTCTTTTCCTGTTCCGCTTTCACCCTGAATAAGCACAGTGGACTTTCCTTTGGCAATCTGTTGGCACAAAGCAACGAGCTCATTAATTTTTGAAGAATTCCCTATTATTTTTCTGTCTTTAGTTTTGAAAACCATTTTTATATATTATCATTTTTTTGTGGAAAATCTATGAAAGTTAATATATAATTGCGATTACTTATCCTATCATTTTTGTAAACATTTGATTTTTAAGGCTATGGCAAAAACTAAGAAAAGAACGACAAAAAATAAAACAACCAAGAAAAAAGTTTCAAAAAGAAAGTCGGCTAAAGTAAAAGTGAAGAAGAAAACAGCTAAAACGAAAACCATGGTAAAGAAAGGCAAAAAGGAAAAAGTTGTAAAAAGAAAAGAGGTTATTAAAAAAACCGCTAAAAAGCAGCCTAAAAAACAACTGGAAACTGCTGAGACAATCCGAAGAAGCCGGGAATTTAAAGAAATAGAACAGATGTTACTTAAGCAGAGAGCTGAACTCTTAAGGTTAATCTCCAAATCTTCAACATTTGAAAAAGACATTTCCAAACTCGAACGAGGTGATCTTCAGGATATGGCGGCAAGCAGCCTTGAAAGAGAGATGACTTTTACCATGGGTAGCCGCGAGAGAGAAGAGTTTCGGATGATTAACAGCGCGCTGAAAAAAATCACTTCAAAAACTTACGGCGAATGTGAGGGTTGCGGAGAAAATATAAATATTAAACGGCTTAAAATAGTACCTTTTGCGCAATATTGCATGGAATGCAAATCTTCTATGGAACAAGAAATATTGCCTGATAGCGGGGACATTTTTAACTGAAGGGTAGTAAAAACCGCTAATCTCGTAAATTATAAAAATCCCATGGTAATTGAAAAAGCAAAACAGGTTCTGAAAATTGAAAGCGAAGCTATTCATGCCTTAATTGATAGAATTGATGACAACTTTGTTAAAACAGTTGACCTGTTAGATAAATGTAAAGGCCGTGTAGTTATTACCGGTGTGGGAAAGTCAGGAATTATCGGTAAGAAAATTTCCTCCACTCTTGCAAGCATTGGCGTCCCTTCTATATTTCTCCATGCAGCAGATGCAATTCATGGAGATATTGGAATGATTACCAGAAAAGATATGATTTTAGCCATCTCTAATAGCGGAGAATCCGAGGAAATATTAAATCTCCTTCCAGCCATAAAGCGTTTTAATGTCACCCTTGTATCCATGACCGGCAACATGAATTCCACACTTGCAAAAAAAAGTGATATTGTTCTTAATGTTTCAGTAAAAGAAGAAGCCTGCCCGATGGGCTTGGTTCCGACTGCAAGCACAACGGCTACCCTGGCTCTTGGAGACGCACTGGCAATGGCGCTTTTAGACAAAAGGGGATTTAAAGAACAGGATTTCGCTGTCCTTCATCCCGGCGGCAGCCTTGGGAAAAAATTACTGACACGGGTAGATGATTTAATGCATATCGGCAGCAAAATCCCCATAATCAGTAAAGATGCTCCATTAAAAGATGTGATCATGGAAATCTCATCTAAAAAACTGGGTATGGCTATAGTGGTGGATCAGGATGACAAAATTTTTGGTATTATTACGGACGGAGACTTGCGGCGTTTGATGGAAAAAAAAGAAAAAAACATTTTTAAAACCACGGCTGAAGAAATGATGTCCACAAACCCTAAAATAATTGAAAAAAATGCTCTCGCTGCCAGGGCGCTTCAAATTATGGAAAAACACTCTATCACTTCTTTAATCATTACCAATGGCAGTAAAAGTCCCACCGGACTTATCCATCTCCATGATATCCTCAAAGCCGGCGTGGTATAAACTCCTATCTTGATTGTATAGGAATTTCAATGTTAAGATTCCTCAGTCGCTTCGCTCCCTAGGAGTGACAGGTGGAGGAAGTGTCATTTCGAGGGAGCGAAGCGAGAAATCTAACTTGATTAATGATAATTCGAGATCCGACCCCCGCTATGAATTTCGGCTGAAAATATTATGACAAGTTTGATTTTAGAATATTAAGCGCTCTGCTTGCTAAGAGAACTTTTAATTATATCACTTTCTGTAACGCACCGGGGCATCACGTCATATATACGCCTATAAGAAGTTATTGAAGGGGTCCCTATCACATAGGTTTCACTTTGTTTTGAGCGTTTATTTTTTGCAGGCCGGGATTTTTTTGCTTTTTTCACTATAATTATCCTCCTTCCAAAAAATTAAACTTAATAAGTTAAATATTCTAACAATTTAGAATACTTTTTTATTATATACATAAGTTCAGTAGAGTAGGGAAAAGAAACCTTCGAGTCAATACACAAAACACCAAATGGCTCTCCTCCCCAATAAAGAGGGTGAGCAATATACAATTCTCTATGTGATTTAATCAACTCTTTAAACTTTTCCGGTTTTAAACTAAAGCTTTTCTTAATATCTAAAGAGTTTAAATATTTTTTCAAGGCAGTGTTATAAGATTTGAAGTACTGCTCAGTATTGCCTGTCGCTATGCGGTCAATAAATATTTCTTTTTTATATCCTCTAATTTTTTAATTAAATCTAATCTTTCTTTGCGTGCCATATAATTCTCCTGCAATGACTCTAATCACAAATCAATCCCTAATTTATATTTTATCTTAAATAAGTATAGCTTGCTTAATTTGTTAAAAAAACAAAAAAATGATATATAATGATAAAATTTGTAACCGTTTAAAGAAATAAAAACCTATATAATAAAATTCCTAATGGCTAAGAAATCCGATAAAAAACCGATTGAGCAGTATGAACATAAAGGGAAGAAGCGGGTTAATAATCCTCCTGTTGGTCTGGTTACTCCCGAAACGGATAAGGAAACAGGGAAGAAGAAATATTCCTATGATCCGCATATCGATCCCTGCCTCAACTGGGCCGGGAAAGCGGAGCATACCTCTTTTGAAGTCCCCACAACATCTCTCCACGTTCATGAACGGATTGATCCCCGCTCGATTATAGAAGCGGTCCGCAAGAGAAACGGGAAGAATTATGAACAGATGTCCCTTTTTGCCTCTAAAGAGGAAAATCCTCCCATTCGTGACGCTATTGAGTTTTATAAACACAGGCATAACTGGAGCAACCGCATGATTACAGGCGACAGCCTGCTGGTTCATGAACTCCCTTCTGGAAAAGGAAGGAATGGCCGGTCAGGTAGCAGATGATCTATTTAGACCCGCCTTATGGAATCCGGTACGGCAGTAATTTCCAGCCCTTTGTAAATAAAAGAGATGTAAAGGATGGCAAAGATGAAGATTTAACACAGGAACCGGAGATGATCAAGGCATTCCGGGATACCTGGGAACAGGGGATTCATTCTTATTTAACCTATTTGAGAGACAGACTGCTTCTCTCAAAAGAATTGTTGAAAGAAAGCGGAAGTATCTTTGTGCAGATTTCCGATGAAAATGTCCATCTGGTGAGGAACTTAATGGATGAGGTATTTGGTGTGGGGAATTTTGTATCAATAATCCCATTTCGTAAAAAAACCATGCCTATGGGAACTACATTGCTTGAACAAATGGGAGATTTTCTTTTATGGTATTCAAAAGATAAATTTAAAACAAAATATAGACAACTATTTCTAAAAAAGAATATTGAAAGTGATAGTAACTGGAGATGGTATAAAACGTTGGATGGTAAAGTTCATGAAATGACTAAAGAGCAAATAAAGAATCATAAATTACTACCAAAAAACTCAAAAATATTTAGATATAAATCATTAGAACCTTCTGGCCCTATGAAAAAGGGGATGTTTGAATTTGAATTTGAGAAGAAAATATATCCATATTCTAATAATGGCTGGGCAACAGGAATTGAAGGTATGTCAAGATTAAAAACTCAAAAAAGACTAATACCTATTGGAACTTATTTGCAATATATCCTTTTTTATGATGATTATCCTATAACAGCATTAACATCACCGTGGAATGATACATCTTGGAGTGGATTTGGTGAAAGTAAAATTTATGTAGTTCAAACAAATACCCAAATTATCCAACGCTGTCTCCTTATGACTACCGACCCTGGAGATCTGGCTTTTGATCCAACCTGTGGAAGTGGCACAACCGCTTATGTTGCGGAGCAATGGGGTAGGCGATGGATAACCTGTGATACTTCCCGTGTTGCCATAACCCTTGCCAAACAGCGGCTGATGACAGCAGTCTTCGACTATTACAAATTAGCCCACCCTGATGAAGGTGTGGGGAGCGGTTTTCAATATAAAACCGTCCCGCATATTACTCTTAAATCTATTGCTAATAACGAACCACCGTCTCAGGAAACTCTTTATGATAAACCTTTAAAAGACAGTTCAAAGACAAGAGTAACAGGTCCCTTTACTCTTGAAGCTGTTCCCGCGCCAATGGTAAAACCGCTGGTTGAAGTTAAAGAAAAACTACCTGCCGATGAATCAATTGCCCGTTCAGGAGAAACCCTGCGCCAGGCGGAATGAACTGTTTAAATGCGGTATTCGAGGGAAGAACGGGCAGTATATTCTCTTTTCCCGTGTAGAACCTCTTGCCGGCACAAGGTGGCTTCACGCAGACGCGGAAATAAAACCAAATAAAAGAGGCGCTGATTCTGTTAAAGAGGAAGAAACGGTTTATACAAACCCCCATCGTGTGGTTATTTCCTTTGGCCCGGAACATGCCCCGTTGGAACAACGGCAAGTGGCCCTGGCTATCGAAGAGGCCCAGAACCTCGTGCCAAAGCCGAAGATTATTGTCTTCGCCTCTTTTCAGTTTGATCCGGAGGCGTCCAAAGATATTGATGAAACCGATTGGCCGGGTGTGACCCTCCTGAAAGCGCAAATGAATACCGACCTTCTTACGGACGATCTTAAAAAGAAGCGGACAAGTAATGATGGTTTCTGGCTCATTGGCCAGCCGGAAATTTTCGTTAGAAAAATTAAAGAGGGAAAAGATAAAGGAAAGTATCAGGTTGAGACCCTTGGTTTTGATTATTATAATACAAAAACCGGTACTATTGATTCGGGCAGCGCGGATAAGATTGCTCTCTGGATGCTTGATACCAATTACGATGGCAGAAGTCTTTTACCAACACAGATATTTTTCCCCATGGCCGGGGAAAAGGAAGGGTGGGCAAAACTCGCCAGAAACCTGAAGGCAGAGATTGATGAAGAACTAATAGAAGCATACAGAGGAACCGTCTCTCTCCCTTTTGAAGCGGGAGATAAAAAACGTATTGCTGTGAAAATTGTGGACGACAGGGAAATTGAGAGTTTGAAAATATTGGAGCTGGATTGATGAAAACCAAAGTGAAAATCAATATCCCTGAAGAAAAGATTACTGAATTTTGTAAAAAGAATCATATTCGAAAACTATCCTTTTTTGGTTCTGTAATATCAGATAATTTCGCTCCTAAGAGTGATATCGATGTATTGGTAGAGTTTGAACCGGGTCATGTTCCGGGATATATCAGTTTTGCAGGTATGGGACATGAGCTTTCTGATATATTTGGCGGGCGTAAAGTAGACCTCAGAACTCCCATGGAATTGAGTAAATATTTTAGAGATGATGTTCTTTCCAAAGCGGTGCTGCAATATGGCCAAGAATGATTTAATTCCTATAAAGCATATGTATGATTCTGCCATGGAAGCGTTTGAAATGGCACGAGGAAAGTCATTGGATGAAATTAAAAACGAGCGTATGCTCAATCTTTCCCTGGTCAGGCTAATTGAAGTAATGGGAGGAGCTGCAAACCGGGTAACAGAGGAAACACAGAGTAAATATTCTGAAATTCCCTGGAAAAAAATCATTAGGATGCGTAACCAGTTGATTCACGGCTATGATATTATAGATTTTGAAATTCTTTATCAAACAATAAACGAAGACCTTCCGCCTTTAATTGCCTCCCTTGAGAAAATCATCCCTCAAGAGGAAAAATAATGCAATCCATTGATAAACGCATCATCAATTCCCCATACGACGAACCTAAGCAGTACTGGAGCTATGGCAGGGAGACACGCTCGTTTTCTCTTACAAAAGTTCGTCGTCCGGCAGTCTATATAATAGCCTCAGAACAATAAAAATCCTTTGATTATCCAAGAGTAGTCGTCACTATACTGATTATTAATGCTATTCGCGCGACTATCAACTCCTGTCTC
>CBDUII010000021.1:0-15184 GCA_965367285.1 uncultured bacterium | reverse complement strand
ATAACACAGAAAAAAACAAAAATAAAAAAAGATAAATTTGTTATAAGAGCTTGCAAAAGTGGCGGAAGTTCCGTGAATCTGCATGATAGTAACGTGCTTTTCAGCCGTATGGGGGAATACAGGGGAGGTTTCCGGTAACCTGGTCCATGATGCCCATATAGCGGCTCTTATGCGCCAGCATGGAGTTAAAAAGATATATACCCTGGATATCCAGTTCAAAGTTTTTCCATTCATTAGAGGTAATTAATCCTTTAAAATGAAAAATTCGCGCTCTTTACTACAAACTTGCAACATCGTGTTTTTTTAGGCGGTGTTTAGTTGTGATTTTTTTAGACACTGTTTAGCTCTTTCTTTTTACAGTGCCTTATGCAAAGTACAGCGCCTTATGCAAGGCTTAGCAAAGTTTTGCGGATAACTTTTTTTAAATAATCGATTTATAACCACGAAAGACACGAAGATCACGAAGGAAATTTTATCTTAACCTATTTGGTGTTTTCAGTGGATAAAAATTAATCTGTGTCATCGGTGCAATCTGTGGTTCCTTTTTTTTGTTGTGGCTTCGCCGCGTTGTATTACTAACTTGTAACATTTTGTTTTTTTAACAAAGTTTTTGTTGGCTGTTTTGAGCGGCAGCTCTATTTGGTTGTGGCCCCTCGGCCACGCTGTGGTCTTTGCGGCTCATAATCAACCCTTCACTTTTTTTTGACCTTCTTCAATTTATGATTTATACTTTTTTTATCTCTTCTTTAAAGGGTTTTCTCCAAATGTCTTTTGAATTTTTTGTCGGGCTCCGGTATTTAAAAGCAAAAAGAAAGCAGACCTTTATCTCTCTTATCACGTTTATATCCATTGGCGGGATTACTTTAGGGGTGATGGCACTTATTATTGTCCTATCAGTGATGAGCGGGTTTGGAGAGAACCTCAGGGATAAAATCTTAGGAACTTATTCTCATGTTTTGGTAAATATTTACGGAAAGGACGGTATCAGTGATTATCCTGCTGTGATTGAGGAAATTAAAAAAGAGGAGCATGTTTTGGGAGCCGCGCCTTTTATAATTAACCAGGTCATGTTGTCTCACAAAGGCCATGTCTCAGGTGTTGTAGTCAGGGGCATTGATCCAAAGCTGGAACAAACTGTCACTGATATTGAAAAAAATATTATAGCTGGTAAAGTAGAGTTTCTGGAATCAACAGATTCTGTTATTACAAAAAAAACGTCGGAGACAGTGCAAATCAAGCGGGATGGAATTATTGTGGGCAAGGAATTGGCCGAACACTTGCGCGCGTCCCTTGACGACGTGATTAATGTTATATCCCCTGTGGGAAAAATGACGGCTGTTGGTATGGTGCCGCGAATAAAAAAATTCCGCGTGGTAGGGATTTTTGATTCAGGCATGTATGAGTATGATTCCAGCCTTGCCTTTATCTCCATAAAAGCCGGCCAGAAATTTTTTAAGATGGGGGATAGAGTAACCGGTATAGAAGTAAAAGTTGATGATATTTATTTGGCCAGGGAGACGGCTGAGAAACTTCAGGAGAGGTTGGGATTTCCGTATTATACGAGAGACTGGATGCGGATGAATAAGAATCTTTTTTCCGCTCTTAAAATGGAAAAAATAGTGATGTTTATAATTCTTGCGTTGATTATTTTGGTCGCAGCCTTTAATATAGTAAGTACTTTGATTATGGTTGTGATGGAAAAAAGCCGGGATATAGCGATTCTGAAATCCATGGGATCAACCAATTGGAGTATTTTGAAAATCTTCAGTATAGAGGGATTAATTATTGGATTTACCGGCACGGTTTTAGGTGTGATAGGCGGTTTTACAGTTGTCCCCCATATTAATGAAATCGTGGAATTCGTTGAAAAATTATTATCAATAGATATATTCCCAAGTGATATCTATTACCTGGACAAACTTCCCGCTAAAATTAATTACCTTGATACGGCAATGATTGCCGGCGCATCGATCCTTATCAGTTTTTTAGCGACTCTCTATCCCGCGTGGCGGGCGTCTAAGTTAGACCCTGTGGAGGCCTTGAGATATGAGTAATGAGGTTCTGATTTCAGTTCAGAACCTTGAGAAATCTTTTAAAACCGGTAAAAAAACTTTAAAGGTTTTAAAAAATTTAAATTTTGGTATAATGAAAGGGGAGATGGTCGCGATCATGGGACCATCAGGAGCTGGGAAAAGTACGCTGCTCCATTTAATGGGTACTTTAGACCGTCCTTCGACCGGTAAGATTTTTTTTAATCATACTAATCTATTTGAAATGAACGATAGCCGACTTGCTAATTTTAGAAATAAAAATATCGGGTTTGTCTTTCAATTTCATCATTTACTGCCGGAATTTACTGCGCAGGAAAATGTGATGATGCCTTTATTGATCCAGGGTGTTAAAAGGAAAAACGCTTTGGAAAAAGCAAATACGATCTTGGACGAACTGGGATTGAGCGAGAGAGGAAATCATAAAACAGGAGAACTGTCGGGCGGAGAACAACAGAGAGTCGCAATAGCACGCGCTTTAGTAAACGACCCGGAGGTTATATTAGCTGATGAGCCTACCGGCAATCTCGACCAGAAGACAGGAGAGAAGGTGCATCATATGTTAAAAGAATTAAAACAAGTTAAAAATAAAACTCTGGTTGTTGTTACGCATAACAGTCAATTAGCTAATGACATGGATCGGGTATTGCTTATGGAAGATGGAAAAATTTTATAACCATTTTTATTGAGGAGGTGAAGGGAAAAATGTTTAAAAGATTTACAGAACGAGCACGCCGAATTATTATTTTAGCGCGCGAGGAAGCAGAGCTTTGCAGGCATGAATACCTTGGAACCGAGCATATACTTCTGGGTGTTTTAAAAGATGGCGGAGGAATTGCTATTGCAGTGCTTCATAAAATGGGAGTTGATATTAAAAACGCGAAAGAGAAAGTTGAAAAAAGTTTTCCTCAAAGCTTGTCTGTTGTTAATATAGGCGACATTCCTTTTACCTCAAGAGCAAAAAAGGTTTTGGAGTATTCCGTGGAAGAAGCTCGCGCCATGGGGCACAATTATATTGGATCCGAACATATCCTTTTGGGATTAATAAAAGAGAAAGACGGACAGGCATCAAAAATATTAACTGGATTCGGAATTTATTACGCGGAGACAAGGGAAAATACTTTAAGTATATTGAAAGAACCGGTAGCTACAATCCCGGAGGAAGAGAAAACCCCGGTTCTGGATGAGTTCAGCAGAGATTTGACAGATTTGGCTTTGAGAGGAAAGCTGGATCCTGTTATAGGGCGAAATTTGGAAATTGAAAGGGTTATTCAGATATTAAGCCGGAGAACTAAAAACAACCCGGTACTCATTGGTGAGCCGGGAGTAGGCAAGACTGCCATTGTTGAAGGTTTGGCCCAGATAATTATAGAAAAAGAGGTTCCTGAGACATTATATGATAAAAGAGTCCTTTCTCTTGACCTGGGAGCATTAGTTGCCGGTACCAAATATCGTGGTCAGTTTGAATCCCGCCTAAAAGGAATTATGAAAGAAATCAGTACAAATAATAATAAAATAATTCTTTTTATTGACGAGCTTCATACCCTTGTAGGCGCCGGGGCAGCTGAAGGGTCAGTAGACGCGTCTAACATGTTAAAACCAGCTCTCTCCCGCGGAGAAATACAATGTGTGGGAGCGACAACTCTGGAGGAGTACAGAAAATATATTGAGAAAAACGGAGCTTTGGAAAGAAGGTTTCAACCTATTATGGTTAATCCGCCGTCGGTGAAAGAGACCATAGAGATTATTAAAGGTTTGAAGGATGAATACGAACTTCACCATCATACTAAAATAACAGATGCTGCCATTAATAAGGCTGTTAAGTTTTCCGATCGTTATATTAGTGATCGATTTCTGCCGGATAAAGCAATTGATGTTGTTGATGAAGCCTGCTCCAGAGCGCGGCTGAAAATGGTCATGTACCCCCCTGAAATTCGTGAAATGCAGAGAAAAATAGATGAAATCGCCCGAAACAAGAAAGTTAAAATCGAGAATCAGGATTTTGAGGAGGCTGTTGATCTTCGAGATAAAGAAGAGAAATTAAAGAGTGAACTTGAAGTGGCAAAAAAGAAATGGAAAGGTAAGAATAAATCCATGGAACAGGTTATTACCGAAGAAGATATATCTTACGTCGTATCCAGCATGACAGGAATTCCTCTCTCTAAAATTGAAAAAAAGGAATCTCAACGCCTTAAAGAAATGGAAAAGGAATTGTCTCAAAAAGTTGTTGGTCAGGAAGAGGCGATCCAGGCCATTACTAAAGCAATTCGTCGGTCACGCGCAGGGTTGTCGGATTTAAAAAGGCCTATCGGTTCCTTCATGTTTTTAGGACCTACCGGTGTGGGAAAAACTGAGTTAGTACTTGCTTTTGCGGAATTTATGTTTGGTGACAGGAATGCTTTGATTCGGATGGACATGTCCGAATATGGTGAAAAGTTTAATATCTCACGCCTCACAGGAGCGCCTCCGGGATATATCGGACACGACGAAGGGGGACAGCTTACGGAAAAAGTAAGAAGAAAACCTTATTCAGTTGTGCTTTTTGATGAGCTTGAAAAAGCCCACCCTGATATCTATAACATTTTGCTTCAAATTTTGGATGATGGCAGGCTAACGGACAGTTATGGTCGAGTAGTTAATTTTAAAAATGTTATCCTGATTATGACATCCAATATTAGTTCCAGAGCTGTGGGGAAAGGAACGCAACTTGGATTTCATAATCAGGATATTGCCACATCTTACAAAAAAATGAAAGAAACCATTACTGGAGAATTGAAGAAAAGTTTTAGCCCTGAATTTTTAAGCAGGATAACAGAAACAATTGTTTTTAAACATTTGGAAAAAAAACATATCATGAGTATCGTAGATATTCACTTAACTGAGCTAAACAAGCAACTGATAGAAAAAGGATTAACCATTGAAATAACACCTGAGGCTAAAGATTGGCTGGCTCAAAAAGGTTATAATCTTGCATTCGGCGCAAGACCTCTGAGGCAAACCATCCAAAAGTTTCTTGAAGATCCTCTCTCTGATGAAATGCTGCAGGGAAAATACCAGGAGGACGGTGTTATAGAAGTTGGTCTTCAGGACAACCACTTAATATTTATCGAAAAGCCTGGATTAATAAAGAGTCTCTCCAGTTAAAGATTCATTCGGACCGTATGTATTTCCGGCAGAGTCAGGCAAATGCTGGGAATGCTCTAATATACACTTCCATGATTTTTTCAACTGCTTCATCTCATTAATCTGCATACTTGTTTTCTTAGAATATTTTTTTGCAGTCCTCCAAAAAATCAGGTAACATAGAGGCCTTTATTTTTAAAGGTAAAAGTAATTTAGTTTTTTAAAATAATGACGATATTAAATAAAGTTCCAAATTGTTGTTTTAAAATTTTAAAAAGATGATAAATAATGCGATTTAATCCTTACTTATTAGTTCTTTCTATTATAACGTACTTATGTTTCATGTGGGTCGTACCGGAAGCGTATGGCCAAGCTGAAGGAAAAACAGTGAAAAGCATAGATATCCGGGGAAACAAGCGGGTAGATAAAGACACCATTTTGTTTTACATAAAATCAAAAAAGGGAGAAGGATATTCCTCATCTAAAGTCAATGAAGACATCAAAGCCATATATGGTATCGGTCAATTTGAGGACATCAGGGTGGAAGCAAAAGACTTTAAAGGTGGAATTAAGTTAATTTATATAGTTAAGGAAATTCCCTCTATTAGAGATATTTCTTTTGCCGGCAATAAAAAGATTTCCAAAAATGAATTAGAAAAAAAAATAAGTTTTAAAGGACTTAAAAAAGGATCTCTTTACGATAAAAATCAGGTTAAGAGAACAGAAAAACTGATAAAAAAACTCTATGAGGAAAAAGGGTTTTTCCGTGCTACTGGCAGAACAAACGCTAGAAAAGTAAAAAGAAAGCAAATAGAGATTTTAAGTAAAATATCTAAGAATAAAAAAGTAGTGATAAAGAAAATTAATTTGACCAGAAATAAGGCAATCACGGATAAGGAATTAAAAAAGCAATTGAGCACGAAAGAAAAGAACATCTTTTCATTTTTTACTGACGCAGGCATTTATCAGAATGAGATAATTAAAGCGGATCTGCTAAAGTTGGAATTATTTTACAGGGAGAACGGTTATGTTAATGTAAAAGTACTTGATCCTATTATTGACGTTGATAAAAAAGAAAAGGCTATTTTTATTAAAATTCATATAGAAGAAGGAGAACAATATAAAACGGGCAAAATTGAATTTGTTGGTGATGACACCTTTCCCGAAAAAGAACTAAGAAAAAAAGTGGGTTTAAAAGAAGGAGATATTTACAGTCTGGGTAAAATACGAGAAGGGATTTTCAATATTACCGAACTCTATTCACAGCAGGGATATGCTTATGCGGATGTTAGACCGGACCGCAACGTTAATGCTCAAGAAAAGAAAGTCGATGTTGTCATGCAGATTGATAAAGGCAGGAAAGTATATATCGGAAAGATAACAATTGTAGGAAACGTTAAAACTAAAGATAAAGTTATTCGGAGAGAGTTCAGGTTTCATGAAGGAGGCTTGTTTGATAGTAAAAAATTAAGGCGAAGTAAAGAAAGGATTATGAATACGCGCTTTTTTGAAGACGTGCAGATACAAACAAGCAGAGGGGAAGAGGATGACACTATCGACATAACTACGTCAGTGGTTGAAAGGTCTACCGGAACCATTGGAGCAGGCATAGGGTACAGTTCCCTTGATAATGCCATTATTACTGCTCAAATTTCACAGGATAATCTTTTTGGAAACGGCCAGAGGATTGCGTTTACAACGGAGCTTTCGTCCAGGCGGTCGGATTTCTCTTTGAGTTTTACCGAACCATGGTTGTTTGATAGGGAAATAAGTGCTGGAATAGATTTGTTCAATTTAAAGACGAATTTTACTACTTTTGAATCCAGAAGACAGGGGGGTGGGGTCCGGTTAGGAAAAGCTTTTACGGAATATACCTGGGGCAATATCGGTTATCGTCTTGAGAATGTCAAGACATCTAAGGTCGCTCCGGAAGATGTAACTAATTTTTTAAAAAATGAAACTCGTATTACAAGCCGGATTACTCCATCAATTACAAGAGATACTCGGGACAATCGTCTCAATCCTACCAAGGGCACAAAAGAAATTCTTAGCGCTCAATATGCGGGAGGAATGCTGAGTGGTGTGAATTTTTATAAATTATCAGCTGAAAAAAGCTACTATCACCCCTTGTTTCTGGGGTTCATAGGAATGATTCATGGTAAAATTGCTTACGCAAAAGGCTACAGTGGAGACGTACTTCCTATATATGAAAGATACTTTATGGGAGGTCCTTTAGATCTACGGGGTTTTACTTTTGAGAATGTTGGCCCTCAGGATAGTGACGGGGATCCGTTAGGAGGAGAAAAACTCCTCTTGTTTAATGCGGAAATACATTATCCGTTTAACAATTCTCTAAGGGGTATTGTTTTTTATGATCGTGGAAACGTTTATGGTGACGGAGATGACATCTCATTAACAAGTGAAACTTTCAGTTTATCAAAAATGAGGCATAGCGTTGGAGTTGCTTTTCAGTTCTACAGTCCCATAGGTCCCATAGGGTTAGCTTATGGATGGAAACTTGATAGAGCTGATGGCGAAAATCCGACAGAATTTCATTTTATCCTTGGCAGAACTTTTTAAAAGATATTAACTTTTAATGAACCAGGTTAGAAATTTCAGAATGTAATCTTTTCTGACTGAGGAAAGTAATCAACAAACAATTTCTAAAGGGGATGAAATGATTTTTTTGAAAGGAGTCAGATGATTAATTCTAAAATAACCAAATCCAGTTTTTTAATTTTTCTGCTGTTGATATTTGCGTATATTCCAGCTAAGGCAATGGCCGCGGATAAAGTTAAAATAGGTATTATTAATCTGGATAGAGCGGGACGAGAATCAAAGAGGGGTAAGGAAATTGTCGAGATCATGAAACATAGATTGAAAAAAGAGCAAGAAATAATAAAAAAAAAGGAGACGAGGGTAAAGGAACTAAGAAAAGAATTGAACAAGCAGGGTCTTATTATGAGTGAAGAACTTAGACGAAAAAAAGAGGCTGATTTTAGAGCGGAATCCAGGAATCTGCAAAGACATATTAGAGATGCAGAAGAAGAAATAAAAATTAAACAGAGAGAAGCCACGAATAAAATTCTTAAAGGACTCCTTGAAATTGTCAGAGAAATTGGGAAAAAAGGCGGGTATACATATATAACTTCCAGCGAGTTTGCTGTGTATAGTAATAAAGCTATCGATATTACTGATAAAGTTATTAGAGAATATAATAAGGAATATCGGAAAAAAAAGTCTTCGAGGTAGAAGGAGTATACAGGAATTTGAATAGTATGACAAAAATATGATGGATATCAATGAAATCAAAAAGTATATTCCACATCGTTATCCTTTCTTGTTGGTAGATAAAATTATAGAGATGGAGAAAGGAAAGCGGATTGTAGGGATAAAAAATATTACAGCTAATGAGCCGTTCTTTCAAGGTCATTTTCCTGGATTTCCGGTCATGCCCGGAGTTTTGATCATTGAAGGTATGGCTCAAACCGCGTGCGTATTCGCGTCAATCGAGTTAGGTGAAAGTTCGGAGTCAATTGCGTATTTTATGGGAATTAATAAAGCAAAATTCCGAAAGCCAGTTGTACCGGGAGATCAGTTGCGCTTTGAGTTGGAAGTTATTAAAAAGCGCGGTGCGATATATCGATTTAAAGGCAATGCTTTTGTGGAAGGGAAATTAGTCGCAGAAGCTGAAATTATGGCCATGCTTGAGTCTAAATAGTTCATGCCAATTCACAAAACCTCTGTTATACACCAGGATGCCCAAGTAGGTGAGAATGTAACAATAGGCCCGCATTGTTATATTGGACCAAATGTTTTTATAGATAATAATACTATTCTGGGTGCAAACGTAGTTATAGAAGGGTGGACAAAAATAGGGAAAAACTGTAGAATTTCTTCCGGGGCTGTCCTGGGAGGTCCTCCGCAAATCGTTGGCTTCAAAGATATACCATCCTGGGTACAAATTGGAAATAACACAGAAATTCGAGAATTTGTTACTATTCATCGTTCCAGCAGGGAAAATGAAAGCACTTCCATTGGGAATGGTGTTTTTTTTATGGCTTATGTTCATGTTGCCCATGACTGCCAAATAGGGGATAATGTGGTTGCGACTAATGCCGTGGGCATTTCCGGCCATGTTTTAGTAGAGGAAAAGGTGGTAATTGGTGGTCATGTCGGTATACATCAGTTTATTCGTATTGGGAAGCTGGCGATGGTGGGTGGTATGACCCGGCTAACAAAAGATGTTCCACCATTTTCTCTGGTAGAAGGTAACCCCCCGGAACTTTACGGGAGAAATGCAATTGGTTTGCAGAGAAGTAAAATTAGCCCATCTATTCGAAGCGATTTGAAAAAAGCGTTTAAGTTTATTTCGAGGTCTAATTTGAATACGAGTCAGGCTTTAGATAAAATAAAAAATGAGATTCCGGGAAGTGAGGAAATTAAGTACCTGCTCAAATTTATAGAAACTTCCAAACGGGGAATACATAAGTAAACCCCGATACTGCATTGGAAACCATAATATGGCATAGTCGTGGCTAAAAAATACAAATTACAAATACCAAAATAATAAATCACAAATTACAAGCGCCAAATAACAAATAAATAACAATATTCAATATTTTAAAAACCCAAACAAACCGCAAATGGAAAGAATTGGAATTTGTATTTTGGTATATTGGAATTTATTTGGAATTTGAGTTTTGTTATTTTCTAAACTTCCTTAAACAAGAAGATTTTTCAGGGTAATAATATAAAAACATATTGGAGAAATAATTGCATGAAGAAAATTCGGGCTGGAATCATTGGTGTCGGGAGAATGGGTGAATATCATACTGCGGTTTATTCAGAACTTTTTTTTATTGATCTTGTGGGAGTTGTTGATATTAATGGAGAGAGAGGAAAAACTATTTCAAAACGATTCAATACTGCTTTTTTCCCTGATTTTCATGAGATCATTGACAAAGTAGACGCTGTAAGTATTGCTGTCCCAACAGACCTTCATTATCCAATTGCAAAGGAGTTTTTAAGCACAGGAGTAAATGTGCTGTTAGAAAAACCAATTACGAATAACTTTAGTCAAGCTGTTGAACTGTTTGAACTGGCAGACAAAAATGATTGTACTCTTCATATCGGCCATGTAGAAAGATTTAACGGAGCGGTGCAGGAGTTGAAAAAAATTGTCCATGAGCCGCTATTAATAGAAAGCAGACGGTTGGGCCCTTTTCAGACAAGAGTTGAAGATGATGGAGTGGTTATGGACCTGATGATACATGACATTGATATAATTTTAAACCTTGTTGATTCGGAAGTCCTGGATATTAATGTTATGGGAAGTTCTTACTTTACCAAAAAAGATGATCTGGCCAGTGTTCAAATACGGTTTAAAAATAATTGTATTGCTAATATAATTGCCAGCCGCGTAACTCAAAATAAAATAAGAACCATGTCTATCTCACAAAAGGACGCCTATATTTATTTGGACTTTTCTGATCAGGAGATTCATGTTCACCGTGATGCTTCTTCTGAACACCGCCTTGGAAAAAATGAACTTCATTATAAGGAAGAATCATTTACAGAGAGATTGTTTGTTCACAGGGAGAACCCTTTAAAATTAGAAATAAAACATTTTCTTGACTGTTCTGCAAACGGGGCTGTCTCATCAATACCAGTTGATAAAGAACTTAGATCTTTAAAAATAGCTCTGGAAATTGTCGATAAGTTTAATAAAAGCCAGACAAATAACAGAATGACAAAAGAATAAGGTTCACCCTTCATAAGAAATTTCTTTTAAAACCTTCTCAAATGGTGTACTAAAATCAGCAGAAGATTATCTTTTAAAAAAAGGACTTGGGGAAAAGGAACTCCCTGAAAAGGTAGAGGAATTCAGAAAAGCATTAAAGAAACACGGAGCTGTCCGTAATGGGAAATTGCTAAGACAGTTTGGTGATATTTATCACGAATTACATATCGCGGGATATTACAGGGGAGATCTTCGCTCTGCTAATGTGGTAAAGGAAGCCTTGAAAATCGCCAGATCATTTGTTAAAAAGATACAAATTAGTTAGCATATTTTCAGCATCCATTTTGCCCATTTTCCCCTGAAAGTCGCGCGGATTATTTACTAAAAAACAAAAACCTTGCCCTTAGAGCCACCAGGTCAAAGATATTGACTATGCCCGATAAAGGCATTCGGGCATGACATAATTGACTCACGCAATTTTCTAACCGGACACTACTGATTAATTATGCGTATTTCGGCCTCAACCTTTCATTAAAATTTCCATGTAAAATCGACTTCATAAAAAACTTTTGAGTAATCTTAGCGATTTGTTATAATAAATTCTACCATATATCTTTCAACCCCTGTTGTAGCAGAACTGCTGTTTGCAGCAAGAAATTCGGCCCGCCAGGAAGAAAATCTAAAAAAATATAATGAACAATAAAATCGATATAGCGAAATTAGGTAGAATTGGCCTCATAGCAGGGGCAGGTGAATTGCCCCGAATACTGGCAAAACAGGCTACTAAAGACAATGTAAAAGTTATTGCCATAGCTCTCTCCAAAGATTCTATTTCTTCCCTCAAACCGGTTTGTCACAAAGTTTATCATCTGGGTATAGGGCAGGCCAACAAAGTCTTTAAAACTTTAAAAAATGAGAAAATCAAGAATGTCGTTCTGATAGGTAAAATTGAAAAGAAAATTATTTTTCAAGCAAAAATATTTGATTTGAGGGTACTTAAAATTCTGAAAAAAATGAAATTAAAAGATGATAAATCTTTGATGACAGCTGTAATTGATGAGTTGAAATCAGAAGGAATAAATTGTTTGGACCAATCCTTGTTTCTAAAAGAATTGTTTCCATCTAAAGGCGTGTTGACAAAAAGAGAACCAAACGAATCCGAATGGGAAGATATTAAATATGGTTTTAGAATCGCTAAAGAAATGGCACAAATGGAAATTGGGCAGACCGTTGTTGTAAAAGGTAAATCAATAGTAGCAGTTGAGGCTATGGAAGGGACAGATCAAACAATAATGCGGGGGCTTAAAATAGCAGGTAAAAGATCGGTTGTTGTTAAAGTCAGCAGGCCCAAGCAGGACTTTCGTTATGATATCCCTGCAGTGGGAGAAACTACCCTCTCAATGATGATAAAAGGCAAAGCTTCCGTGCTTGCCCTGCAAGCGGAAAGAACCCTTGTGCTCAAGATAGATAAAATGGTCGAACACGCGGATAAATATAAGGTTTCCATTGTGGCCGTTTAAATAATGGAAAAAAAAATCCTCATAATAACCGGCGAATCTTCCGGAGATATTCACGGCGCAGCCCTTTCCCGCTCTTTAATTGCCCTTAAACCGGATTTACAAGTTTTTGGCGTTGGCGGCTCTGAGATGAAAAAATCCGGCGTCCATATCCTCCAGGATAATAATGAAATGGCAGTTGTTGGTATTTTTGAAATTTTTTGGAAAATCAGGTTATTGTATAAGATTTTTAAAAAGATAGAATATGAAATTGTTTCCGGAAAATACTCGGCTCTTGTCCTCATAGACTATCCGACTTTTAACATGATGCTGGCATGGGTAGCTTCAAAACACGGTCTTCCTGTCTTTTACTTTATTGCTCCACAGGTATGGGTGTGGGGAAGAAGCCGCCTCAAGCTTCTTACCCGTATTGTAAATAAAATGTTTGTAATTCTCCCTTTTGAAAAAGAAATATATGAGAAAGCAGGGATGGATGTGGAGTTTGTGGGGCATCCATTTATTGGCGAGGTCAAAACAGTTTTGGATAAAGATAAAGCATATAAAATATTTGGTCTTGATAAAAACCAGAAAATCATTGGTATTTTGCCCGGCAGCCGCAACCAGGAAATAAAAACACTCCTGCCGGTGATGCTGGAATCCGCCAGAATTATAAAGAAGGAGATTCCAACAGTTCAGTTTGTTTTACCCCTTGCAAAAACTATTAAGAATGATGAGGTTTCCGGCCCAATTAAGCAAAGCGGTCTTGAAATTAAAGTCATTGAAGGTTTTACCTATGATGTTATATTTATGTCGGATTTGTTAATAGTTGCATCCGGCTCTGTTACCCTCGAAGCCGCAATATTGAAAAAACCTATGATTATCGTTTATAAACTTCATTTCATGACCTATATTCTTGCCCGTCTGGTATGTCATATTTCAACTATTGGACTGGTCAATATCATTGCTGGAAAAGAAGTGGTTCCTGAATTGCAGCAGGGGAATGCGACTTCGGAAAATATTACCTCCTGGGTTCTTAAGGCTCTTACTGATGAAAAATATTATGAACGGATGAAACTGGAATTAGCTAAAATAGAACCGTTGTTAGGGAAAAAAGGAGCCGCACAAACTACAGCAAAGAGCATCATCAATTACCTTTATGAAGAAAATTTTTTATAGATACATTCTCCCTTATATCCTTTTTGTAATTTTATATTTGATCGGAAAAACATTGCGTGTCCAAATTATAAACCGTGATGTTGAATGTCAACTGGGAAAACAAGGCCGGACAATTATTTATACTTTCTGGCATGGAAGGATGCTTTATTTCCCGTACCTTTACAGGTTTTCAGGTAAATCTGTAATTCTGACAAGTCCGAGTAAAGATGGAGGAATTGTTGCAAGAACCGCGAAAATATTTGGATTCTCAAGTATTCGTGGTTCTTCTTATAAAAAAGGCGGGCCTGCTCTACTGAAAATGACAAGAAGTATTAAGGAAGGAAAGTCAGTTGCTGTGGTTGGCGACGGCTCCAGGGGGCCACTCTATAAGGTCCAAGAAGGTATAATAAACCTTGCGTATTTAACAGGCGCTCCTATACTGCCCGTGGTTTATGGAGCTAAAAATAAAATTCAACTGAATACCTGGGACCGGTTTATTATCCCGCTTCCTTTTTCCAAAATAAAAGTAATGTATGGCGATCCTGTGTATGTTGACAAAAAAACAGAAGAAAAAATACCGCAGAGCGACAAGTTGCCACAACCAAAAGGGCTATCGCCCAAAGTTACTAACAAAAACTTTGCTAAAAAAACACAGTTTTACGAGTTTGCAGTAAAGACTAAACTTAAAGAACTTGAAAGAAAACTAAAAGAAATTACTCAGGCAGTAGACATATGGGATTGAGACGTTTAAAGTAATTTATACTAATGTACGACTTGTAGTTTATTTCTAATTAAATGTATAGGAATTTCAATGTTTATAGATTCCCGCTAAAAGCATGCGGGAATGACAAACAAGCCGCATTTGTGATGTTATGGTTGCAACCGCCTAAAAGAAGGAAAATATGGTATAAATGTATTATACAATGTAAAATAGTACTACAAACTCGCAACATTGTGTTTTTTTTACAACGTTTTATATATAACTTATTGAAATATTTATCACCGCTGAGTTCGTGGAGAACGCTGAGAAAAATAATTATGTTAATTCTCTCTGCGATCTCGGCGTCCTCTGCGGTAAATTTTATTTTGGTTGCGGTAACTTGCCGCGCTGTGAAATCTCTGTGATATGAAACTATCCATTATTATACCGGTTTATAATGAAGTAAGTACTATTGCCGATATTATTAACAAAGTGCAAAGAGTGAAATATGATAAAGAAATCATTGTAGTGGATGATGCTTCTACGGATGGCACAAAAAATGTTCTGCAAAAGCTGAGTCAGCAGCCGGGAATTAAGATTTTTTATCATGAAACAAACTGCGGGAAAGGAACGGCAATACGAACGGCGATAAAAAATATTGATGGAGATATAGCTATCATCCAGGATGCCGATCTGGAATATGATCCTGTCGATTACCCAGTTCTGCTTAAGCCAATCCTTGATGGCAGGGCCGATGTTGTTTACGGTTCAAGATTTCAGGGAGGATCACATAGGGTTTTATTTTTTTGGCATTATATTGGGAACAAGTTCTTAACTCTATTTTCCAATATGATGACAAATTTGAATCTCACGGATATGGAAACAGGCTATAATGCGTTTAAATCAAATGTGATTAAAA
>CBDUII010000020.1:0-15226 GCA_965367285.1 uncultured bacterium | reverse complement strand
AATATTGTTTCTCAACAGCCTGTTACAAACCTTGAATTCACAAAAGCGCTTGGCAAGGTTTTATCCCGGCCTACGGTTCTTCCTTTGCCGGCTTTTGCAGCGCGATTTGCATTGGGAGAAATGGCTGACGAATTGCTCTTGTCCAGCACCTGCGTGATACCTTCTCGCCTGATAAGGTCGGGCTTTACTTTTAAGCATAATAATATTGAAGAGGCTTTGCAGAATATGTTGGGAGGGTAAATATTGCTTTTCAATTAGGCCGGGGTTTTTATTTAATTCTTCTTGAATAACAGATTATCAAGAGAAAATTTTCCTCCTCCGTTTATTATTAAAGCAATTGCCATGCAAAGGAGTGATCCAGCGAACTCAAAGCCTTTATTGGATACGAACAAACCATGTTTTACATGTACCGCAAAAACAGCAACCGACATTACAATGGCAATGAAAAAAGCCGCCCACCTTGTAAAAAGCCCAAGCAACGCAAACAGTCCTCCGGAAAACTCTGCTAAGGCAAGTGCGATTCCCCAGAAAGCCGCAAAATTAAAACCCATCATATCCATATACCGAATTGTACCTGCAAGGCCGCCGCCTCCAAACAGCCCAAATAGTTTCTGGCTCCCATGAGCTATAAACACCACGCCAAGTGCTATTCTCAGGGAGAGCATACTGTACTCTTTAAATCTGTCCAAATTTGAATCTAAAACCTTAATTTTAAACATGAGATGGCCTCCTTTTAGAAAAGGAATTTTGACGTGACAAGCCGGAATTTCCATAATTAAAGCACAACACTAACGGACAATCAACTTTTTTGCGACGTGGGAATTTTCTAAGAAGGCTTGTTCTATTATAAAATTAAAATAATCTTACAGATAAACTCCCATCAGAAAATTGGAATGACAGGAGCAAAGGGGTCGAGATGACAAATGGTGAGGTTTTTGTTCAGGCACTAATTATCTAACATGGTCTATCCTGTTGATCCGGTAAGAAGAGATAAAACGATTAAGATGACAGCAAAAATTGCTTAAATGCTCATATTTGCCATAAAACTTTTCCTCTTTATATTTTTCTATAATAATGTTAGTATTGGATAGATTTAAGGAAAGGAGGTGATATGTTTTGATTACTATCGAAAAAGTTATGTCAAAACCAATTTTTATGGCCAAAGAGGATATCACCGTTAACGAAGTGGTCAAAATAATGATAGAAAAAAAAATCGGCAGCCTGATTATTGGTAATGATAAGGAAACAATTGGTATAATTACGGAACGAGACCTAGTGAAAAGGGTGCTTTATAAAGGATTGGATAAAGACAAAACTAAAGCAAAGGATATTATGAGCCACCCCATATTACAAATGGATAAGCATTTACCGTTGAATGAAGCTGCGCTTGCAATGTCCAATAGCCATGTTCAGCACATAGTTGTTACAGATGAGGAAGGTCCTGTAGGTATGTTGTCATCTCGTGATATTGCTTACTATGCAACTACCAGCTAAGTTAAGCTACTGTTTGTAAAGCTTTTATATTGGTCGGTCCACAAGTTTTAAAAACTATGGCGTCGGTAGGGCAAACATCGGCACAAATGCCGCAGCGTATGCAGAGTTTCATTGTGATTGATATTGGAGAGATTTTCTCTCCTTCCAAATTTAATCCTTCATAAAAGAATTGATTTTTCTGCTCCTGGTTTAATTCGGCCATACTTAAGCAATCTCTGGGGCATGCATTAACACACTGCTCGCATTGGATGCAACGATCATCTATAATCGCCCACATATTGTTACATTGTAGACATCTTTGAGCTTCCAGAACAGCTTCGCTTTTTGATAGTCCGAGTTCTACCTCCTTAAAGTTAGATATTCTTTCTTTGGAATCTTGAACAGGCATATTCCTGCGCTTTATTGTTTCATAGTCTTCTTGCATATCGGGCAGCGCTATTTCATATATCTCCACATCATGTGGCTTGGAGGCTTCCTCCCCCTGTCTTAAATATGAGTCTATACTTAAAGCAGCTTTATGACCATCGGCAATACTATTTACAACATCTCTTGTTCCTGTGAGATAATCACCCCCGATAAAAACTCCAGGAACACTGGTTGCCAAAGTTTTGGAGTTCACAGTTAAAAGACCAGTTTTGTCAAACTCAAAATTAAGATTTTTAGTTAAAAAGGAAGTATCAGGTGTTTTGCTTAAAGCATTAATAATGACATCAGCATCAATAATAAATTCAGTCCCTTTTAGAGGGGTAGCCACTTTTCTACCCAGCTCATCTTTTCCTTTCATTTCTACTTTTACGCATTCCAAGCCCTTCACTTTATTGTTATGATCGTTAATGATTTTGGTTGGCATGGCAAGAAGATAAAAGTTAACTCCTTCTTCTTCAGTGGCCTTTAACTCTTCTTCTGGATTTGTCATGTCCTTGCGGGGTCGCGCAAAAACGAGAGATACTTTTTTCACCCCGAGTCTAATACAGGTTCTAGCCGCATCAACGGCGGTATACCCCCCACCTATAACAACAACCTCTCTTTCGTGGACATCCACTTTCCCTGTATTTACCCTCGTCATAAAAGTAGCCCCATTTATTACACCTTCTATAACACGGTCATATACCTGAAGATGGCCGCCAGAGTATGCGCCAGCGGCAATAAAAACAGCATGATAATCTTTTCTCAATTCTTCGAAATCTATGTCTTTACCTATCGCAGTATCAGTTTTAATGTAAACTCCCATGTCACTAATATATTGAATTTCTTTATCAACGACATCATGAGGTATTCTAAATGGAGCTATGCCAAGTCTTATTGCGCCGCCAGCCACTGGTGCCTTTTCAAATACTGTAACACGATAACCGGTTCTCACAAGATCAAGAGCTGCCGTAAGACCACAGGGACCTGATCCTATGATCGCTACTTTTTTCCCTATATTAAGGCCTTTTCTATTTGCTTTTGCATTACGTCCATAATCTGAAACTGCCCTCTCAACTTTACAAATGGATACAGGCCTATCCACATGAGCCCGGGTACAGCCCATTTCACAATTATGTGGGCATATCCTACCGCAAATTGAAGGAAAAGGATTGGTTTTCCTTATGACTTCAATAGCTTCATCAAATCTTTCCCTTGCCGCCAAATACATATAACTCGAAATATCAACATGAAGAGGACAGGTTCGTTGACATGGAATTGTCTTATATTCCATAGGATCTAATAAAAAAGCAAATCCCTGAGTATTTGAATTATTCATAGAAATATCTCCTGATTAATCAAATTATTATTTTTATTTTAACCAGGCGGCTGTTAAAAGTCAAAAAATAAATTGATTGTAATATAATTCTATGTTAGAGTAAATCTTGTTATTGTATATGTTTTTCGAAAGAGGGAAATTAAAGTGGAAAATTTTTTAGAAATATTAACTAAACCTGACAATATTCCTATTGCCTTTATGGTGCTTTTGATACTTTTTTTCCTTTGGCTGGGTTTAAAACAGGCTTTTAAACACGACAAGCTAATTAAAGAAGGCAAAGAAGATCAGGTCTATGATGAAATGATGAAGTAACTTCCGTATTCCAGAAAGAAAATTCATATTTAAAAACTTGTTTTCTGGAATAGGGCTTACAATTCTAAAAACTTGTTTTTTAGAATACGGGATAAATGTTTTTACTGGTTTTCGTAGCTATCTCTATTGGTTTTCTCCTCATTTTCCTTCTTAGTTGTACTTCTCCCACAAAAAAACAAGATCAGTTACCTTCAGGGGCACAAGAAATTCCAGAACAGAAAATCAAGTGGACAAAAACAGATTTTGAGGAATCATGTATTGCAGTTATTAAAAGTTTAGGGTTGGAAATTTCTAAAACTTTCAAGGAAAAAGACAAAATGATGGAAATATTTGCTGCAAATCCTAACCCTATTATTGGGGGTAAATATATAATCCATGCTTTTTACGACCCGCCCAACGGGGTTATCTCCATTGGTGATATTTTAACGCTTTCCAATATAGTGCGATATGAAGGTGTTTCAAAAGGTATTTTTATAACCGCTGGCTTTTTTCCGAAGAATATAGAAAGCTCAATTAACGATTCCCCTATCGAGCTTATTGATGGGAAAAAGCTAAAAGAGTTAACCCATGAATTGCAATAAAGTGAGATTAATTCAGCCTGGTTATATTAAAAATCAAAATGTTTTCCTCATTATTTTAGGATGCTTTTTATTTTCATGTGAAAATAAAGCAGAAAATAAAACTGCAAATGAATACATTAGCGAGGGGATCAGACATACAGAAGAGCAAAAATATGATAAGGCTATATCATCGTTTAAAAAGGCCATTAAAATAGATCCTGATAATGCGATAGCTCACTACACCCTGGGCGGAATATATACATTTAAAAATATGAATAAAATGGCAATAGAAGAATATAAAAGGGCTATTGAGTTAGATCAGGCATATTCAGACCCCCATTACAGCCTTGGTTTTGTATACGAAAAAACAGGAAGAAAAAAAGAAGCAGATCAGGAATATTTGCTTTTTGATATGCTGAAAGATGTTGATAAAAAAATCGGCGAATTAAATTAAATGGATGTCAGTATAGTTACAGGAGTTTTTACTACTTAGCCTAAAAGTTCTTCTTCCTCCTCCTCTTCTACCTCAGGCAGTTCTATATCCAGAAAAGGCTTTTCATTATAATTCACAAGGTATTCCACTATGGCATTAATTTGTTTGTCAACATCACCATCTAACATTTCCTGTGCCCTTGGAAATTTGGATGAGACAGCATGTTTTTCATTTTTTACCGGCCAATGGGTTTGCATTTTAGTGCGAGGATTAATTTTCCGATTGTTTTTTAACCAATCTTTTATTCAGCTTTTACTCAGCCTTTTGCTTATTTGGCTAAATCTTGGAGCTTTTTGAGCTTGTCAACATTCAATTTCAAAAGCTAAAACCAAGTTTCTACCTTGAATCATGTGATCGTCTGATGGAGTATCGAAATCACTAAAATCATCCACAAAAGATTCATTAGAATAGGTTTTAAAATAATGGACTAATTTCACAGCCTCTTCGTGATTAAAGCCAAAAGTAGGCATTCTTGCTTTAAAGACTTTTTTTGGGGGGCGTATTTTTCTTGGTTTCATCAGGAAATCAAAAAGATATTGAGTTTGAACCCTGGCCCCTTCGTAATCCAACAAAGGCGCAAGTCTGCCTCCTTTACCGCCTATGGTATGGCATCCACGGCAATTGTATTTCCTGATTATTTGTAAACCTTCTTCTATATATTTTGTTCTTTCAGAAAACTGTTTAAATTCTTTTGGAACGTGAGTGCCATTTAAGCTCTTTAGAAAAACAACAAGCACATTAATTTCTTCATCCGTAAAACCAAAATCGGGCATTTCATCCAATATCCGTTCGGTTCTAAAGGAAGTGGGATCCTTTAATTTGGTCCTTGCCCAGGATTCCCACGTTTTATCTATCCTCGAATCCCCGAACTCCATTTCTAATAAACGTTTAACACCAAAAGTAGTCAGCTCAGGCGCTATCCTCCCTTCCTTTTCCATTCCGTTAATTTCATGACAGGCAAAACAACCTCTACGCTTAACGATCTTTTTCCCATAAGCAATCAAGCCGGGAGATTTTATTCTTTCCTCTAATTCTTCAATATCTTTTCGTTTGCCCAGAGTCATTAAATACGTTGCGATCTGCATTGCTTCAATTTTAGAAAGCCTGAAATTTGGCATAATGGTTTTCGGGCTATATTGCTTAGGATTGAGCAGCCAATTATATATCCAATCACCATTGACCTTACTGGCGATCATGCTTAAATCAGGGGCAAATGTCTCTCCATTTCCGTTAATCATATGACAGCCAAGGCACCCTATGTTTTCAACTAAAAGACGTCCTTTTTCAGTATCTGAAACCGGATCAAACTTTAAAGTTAGCCGATAATCTTTATCCGACTGATTCATCAAATACGCTGCCGCAGCCAGGGCATCTTTATCGGTAAGCTCAAAAAAAGGCATTTTGGTTCTAATAAGATAATCTTTCGGTTTTTTTATCCAGCGAAACAGCCATGAGGGGTTTACTTTATTCGCTATTTTTTTGAGACTGGGGGCGACTTTCTCTATTTTTTCATATCCTTGAACCAGGTGGCAGCCATGGCATCCCAATTTCAAAAAAAGTTGTTTTCCTTTTGATAAAACAGGGGCATGTTTCAATACTACTACATCATCATGACACATACGGCAATTCGACTGCATAAAATCGCCCTTGAGTAAGGGCTCATTTTGACCTATGGTCTGATCCCCTTCATGATGCATTTGGCCGTGAGCTTGCCAGACAGAAGAAATGGCGACACCCTGTCCTTTATGGCAAAGAGTGCACCCGAATTTGTTCGTAGGATGTTTTTTTATTAATACATCAAGATTAGGATGTGTAGTAAGGGGTTGTTGATGATTGACAAAATCAAGTTTATCGTAACTAATATGGCATGACATGCACCGGTCTACTCTCAATAGGGGTTCGCGGAAATTGTTAATATTAAATCCTTTGATAACGACCTGGTACACCTCAGGAATCTTATAAAAATCAAACAAAAAGAGGCTCTTTTTAAAGGCGCCCATTTTTAGTTTCAATCGCCCGATATCTCCTTCAAAAGAGAGCAACTCTTTTTCCAGTTTATCCTTTGTCACAGAATATGACTCCAGATTTGCTTTAATTTCATTCCTTTGAAGCTTCAAAGATGCGATAAAAGGTTTATAGGAATCAATCTCTTCCTGAATCTTATCAACAATAACCTTTTTAGGTTCCCACTTTTTTCCTTCGTGCAAAGCATGTTTATAAAAGTAATAAGCCTCGTCCAGCTGGCTCTTAGCAAATTTCACTCCCTGTTGAATGTCGCCTAATTTGTAATTCACTTTAGTAAACTTCTTTTGGAGGTTTTTGTAATCAGTATTTTTTTCTAATTCCAGTGATAACTTATTTGTTTCTTTAATTAATTCCTTTTTTCTTGCCGCTACATTATTAGAGGCCTCAATAAATTCTTTTCCTGCCTTTTCATAGGCCGCTTTATAATATTCCTTTTGATAAGTTTTCCAGGGTCTCCTCGCAAACAGTTCATCCTGCCATGCCCAAACAGAGACTATAAAACTAAGAGATCCTATGATAAAAAACAAAAAGGAATAAGAGGTTTTTTCTATCGGTTTGTAATTTTTCCTGGCCATATTTTACTGTACCGGAATTTCAAAGACGTGTTCTAAAACGCCCTGAAGGGCGTATAATTATTCAATTGTATCGGAATTACAATGTTTATAGATTCCCGCGAAAGCGGGTATCTAAGTAAGTTAATATCAGATGTTGTTTTGTTTCGTTTTTTGAAACAAAACATTAACTAAAATAGCGAGTCTTCGGCTCGTTATTTTATTCTTATATATTGAACCAGGGTGTCACCCAGACATATTTAATATTAAATAACAGTCGTAAAAATATCTTTATTACCAATCCCACCATGGTTAGAAAGAGAAATGACGTTATCCCTATTCGGTTAAAACCCATATCTTTAATAGATTTTCGCCACATAAAAAAATAGGCGGCGGTTCCGACTATATAATAGCCAATCACCACCACGCCTCCGAATATGGAGGCTAAAACATAGGACCGAATTCCAACTTTTTCAGAAAGATCTACATTAACGAGAGCAACCACTTTATGAGGGTCCCATTCTTGCCAGGGCCAAAAAAGATTCCAGCCCGGTCCGCGAAAAAACACACCCAAAATAATAAGCGCGACCCATAAAACAATAAATCCAAAAAGAAAAGTTGTAATGGCGAAAGGTCTTTCATTAAATGTATAGTACCCGTTTCCTTTTGGGTTTGTGTCTACAAAAGGAATAACCATAAGACCTATGATTATAAGTGTTGGCAAGACCACTCCTGCCATCCAGGGATCAAAATAGACTAACATTTCCTGTAATCCAAGAAAATACCAGGGCGCTTTGGATGGATTTGGAGTTTTGGTAGGATTAGCTGCTTCTTCAAGGGGGGCATCAATAGTAATAGACCATACAGTTAAAATAAGCATGCAAATGATTGCACAAATTGCTTCAATTCTAATTAAGTATGGCCAAACATAAACTTTATCTAATAACCGCCCTCTTTTTTTTGTTTCAAGCATTATGTTTTTATCGATAAATTTATAACGGTCCGGAAACTCCTCCGTCCCTTCTAATTCGCCAAAAATGAAGAATCATCAAGGCCCCTGCTGCCAAAGGTATTAGTATGCAATGAAGTACATAAAATCTTAATAAAGCGGGAGGACCTACAAGACTCCCCCCCAATAAAGCAGACCGGACGTCATAACGGCGATTCACCCCAACAAGCTCGGCAAAAGGGCCTTCATGTCCCAACAAAGGTGTTGCGCTGGCCATATTAGTCCCCACTGTTACGGCCCACATTGAAAGTTGATCCCATGGCAAAAGATAACCGGTAAAGCTTAGTAAAAGGGTCAAGGTCAATAAAATCACACCAAGTACCCAATTAAATTCTCTGGGAGGTTTATAAGAGCCTGTCAAAAATACCCGGAGCATATGCAGCCAGACTGTAATTACCATTGCATGAGCTGCCCACCGGTGCATGTTTCTCATTAACATACCAAAAGGGACATCAAATTCCAGATATTTCATATCAGCATAGGCATATTCACCAACCGGCCGGTAGTAAAACATTAATACTACACCGGTTACTACGGTGACTAAAAACATCAAAAATGTAATACCGCCCATACACCAGGTAAATTTAAACCGGTAGGCATGACGCGGCATTTTGGCAGGATGAATATGGAGCCAGATATTTCCCACTACCATCAGGATTCGGTTTCGCGGGGTATCGGCATAGCTGTGACGAAACATCGACTTCCATACCTGAGATTCTACTATCTGTTTTTGAGCGCCTTTCAAAAAAGGAATTAGCTGGAATTTTTGTTTTGGTTTATTCTCATCCATATTAACTCCCCCGAATTTAAACTTTTAAAATTGAACCTGGTTTACCCCATTCATCTTTTTCATGAAGAAATGCTTTACTTTTGTCAACCACTATTTGTCCATCAGGCGCCAGGCCAATCTTTAATCGTTCAAGCGCCCTGGGCGCAGGCCCCTCAAAATTTATTCCGTCCATAGTAAAGCCGCTTCCATGACAGGGGCATTTGAATTTACCTTCTCCGGCAAGCCAGTTTGGAGTACAGCCTAAATGAGTACACCTTGCGAAGATAGCGTAAATTCCTTCGTTGTCACGAACAATCCAGACTCGATAATCTTTTTTCCATTTGTTACTAACTTTTCCAACAGTATAATCTTCTGGATAACCGGCTTTAAAGAATGGGGATGGCTCAAAGAGCACCCGCGGAAACATAAACCTCAGAGATCCCAATAAAGCAGCTCCAATAGATCCCAAAAAACCTGCCCATCCTGCAATATTAAAAAAGCTTCTACGCGTCCATAAATTTTCAGTTTTCTCTGCATTTATTGATGAAGCTTCTGATGCCATATTACTCCTCCATACTTTTTTTAGTTTATATTTGAACAAAGATTGGTATTTTAATACGACTAAATATGTTTTGTCAATCTAAAATGTTGTGTTTGTTCCCAGACCAAGCCGGGGCTCGGATCAGAAGCCTGAATCAACAGGCTTGTTTGGTTAACAGTCCTTACTCTTCTTTTAGACTAAGCAAATAAGCTACCAATAAAGTTCCATCCTCCTCATTGATATCATAGGCAGGCATTTTTGAACCTGGTTTAATGGAGGAGGGATACTCTATAATTCCCCAGATTTGTTGAGCATCCAACCTGTTGCCAACTCCTGACAAGTCTGGTCCGGATGCACCTCCAAACCCCCTTATCGCATGACATCCTATACAACCATTTTCCTTATAGATTTTTTTCCCTGCCTTGATATCAGCCTGGGTAAGATTGCTTATATTAATTTGACTTACAGTAATTTTAGGCTTTTCTTTATTCGCGTTTGAAAAAACAACAGGGGGTTGATCATGTTTATGAAGTGTCCGTATAAAGGCGGCCAGCGTTAAGATTTCGTATTCAGAAAGGGTCTTATCCCAGTATGGCATCAAGGAATGGGCCACAGTATCTTTCTTTCCGCCTAATTTAATAGCCTCAATGAGAAGTCCATTTTCTTTTTTCCTCATGTATGGTTGTTCGATATCACATAAATCTTTTGGCGCTGGATCCATTACTATGGACTTTGTATTTATTCCATCACCAGTGCCCCTCGCTCCATGACATTGGGCACAATATCGCATAAAAAGTTGTTTCCCCATGAGTTCCTCTTTTTCTCCGGCAAAGGAAAAAGTAGTTTGAAAAAGCGCCAGCATTAAAGTAACAAATAGGCTTGTAATTCTCATTTTTTCGATATCCTTATAAAAAAAATTTATAGAATCCATTTACTATCATGTCTCTATTTTAATGAGATCAAGTAGTAAGTTAAAGTAAGCGCTGTTTTGTCGCTGAGCCCGTAATTTGGCATTTCAGCATCTTTAAGCATATTCTGCGGACTTTTTAAAAAACGGTGTATCCAGGTTTCGTTTAGCCGTTTGCCGGCATGGGTCAGTTCCGGCCCCACATTCCCCCCCTGACCCCCGATATTATGACAGGCTGAACAACCGAGTTTTTTATATAAACTTTTCCCTATCCTCATATTCTTCTTGTTAACGATTTGAAATCTATCTGAGCTGATTTTATTAACCACAGTTTCTGGCCGCTCGGCATTTAAGCCTTCAAAATCTATGGTCTCATCTTCATAAGAGTGGAGCGATCGTATAAAGGCAATAATCTTCCATATCTCTGTTTCAGAAAGGGTATTACCATAGGGGGGCATACGGGCTGATTTCTCTATGGCCTTTCCACCTAAGCTTATGACTTGAAAGAGATCCTTGTTCTTTTGTTTGGTCATATATAGTCGGTCCGACAGGTCTCTGGGCACAGGGTCAAGATTAGCAGAATTAAAACCGTCTCCCTTTCCTACATTACCATGGCAGGATGCGCAATAATGCAGAAAAAGCCTGCGTCCATTAACAACATGCTCCTGTTCCTTACTCCCTTCAATCCGTCGACTCTCTGGCGGGATATCCCTTATTTCCGGTTCGTATGAGATTTTTTCTTCCGCAAGGTTTACAAAGTAACGGATAATATAATAGATCTCATCCTGGCTAAGCAAGAAGGTCGGCATTTTTACTTTCAACCACCCACGAACTAATGGGGTAGGTTCCCTCAAAAATGAGTACATCCAGGAATCTTTAAGCCGCTCACCCACGTGAAGTCCACCCCTTTCCAGAGGTGGAGGCGCATAATATTTGCTTTTATAGAATTTGAGGATGTCTCCGCCTTTTCCCGCAATTTCATGGCAGCCCCTGCAATTATATTTAGCAATGGACTTCCTGCCCTGTTCAATTTCAAATTCTCTTACCGAGAGCTGCCTGAGGAAATTGCTTGAAATCTCTCTACCATCCATTCCTTTTAAAAAAACGGCTAACGCTTTAATATCTTTTTCCGTAATATTAAATGTCGGCATATTAGATTTGTGAAGTTCTGTATCGTATGCAGTAGGGTCCTTCAGCTTTGTTTGTACCCAGGCAAGCCAGGTACTCTCGAAATCTTTTTCTCTCACCGAGAGCTGCCTGAGGAAATTGCTTGAAATCTCTTTACTCTCCGTTCCTTTTAAAAAAACGGCTAACGCTTCAACCGTAGGGTTGATATTGCCAAAGTCCAACTGAGTAGGCAGTTTTGCCCCAAATTTGCTCAGTTCAGGACCTGTTCGAGTATGTTCGATCCCATTAATGTCATGACATGCAGAGCATCCTCTCTTCCTGATTAAGTCTTTACCCAGTTTAATCCTTTCAGGGGAGAGAATTTCTTCCTCAAAATTTGGAACTTTCTGCTTGGCACCAACAGTCATAATAAAAGCTGAAAGATCCTTAGCCTCCTGTATAGACAATCGAAAATTGGGCATAATGGTGTTGGAATTGTAACCTTTGGGATTCAGAAACCAATTAACCAGCCAGTCCGGTTTAACCTTATCCCTCACATGGCTTAAATCAGGCGCAAAAGGATTACCTTCTTTACCCATTCTGTGGCAGCCAAGGCATCCTATGGTTTTAAATAAATTTCGTCCTTTGTTTACGTCTCCGGTATCGTATTGAATAGGCTCGTGATAATCGGGGTCAGATTGAGAGATAAGGTAAGCGGCAATGGAAATGGCCTCTTCTTCTGAGAATCTGAAATATGGCATTTTAGTATCAGGTTGATATTTGAAAGGCTCTTTGATCCACCGGACGAGCCATGAATGGTCCACTTTACTTCCAATACGTTTTAAGCTGGAACCCACTTTGTAAAGATTTTCATACCCTTTGGTTTTATGGCACCCGTGACATCCGAGAGAAATAAATAACTCTTTTCCACGAGATATAACCGGGCCGTCTTCAAGATAAATTTGGTTGTGGCAGTGATTACAGGTAGATTGAACCTCTTCCTTGGGTAACAAGGGCTCTTCCCAAAACGATACGTAACCATGAGCGCTTTCAACGGTAGTAGCCAGTCCCTGTCCATGATGACAGACTGTACAGCCAAATTTTTCGAAAGAATGATGGTTTTTCCCCGGATGCGCGCTGAAAGGTTGAGGCGCATTTTTAAAACGGGTATCCTCAAGACCAAGGTGGCAGGTGATACATCGATCAGCGTTATTTTGTTTTAAAATAATCTGCTTAATTCCCACTTTTTGATTTAGAATTTCTTTCTTTTCCTCTTCTGTTTTTGCCAAATCCACCTGCATTTTGTAGAAAGTGCGCTGGTATTGTTTCCATTCCCGGTTATAATCTTTCCATATTACGGCAATGGTTAGAAATACGAGAAAACCACTTACAGCAAAAAATATTATATTCTGGTTTCTCATGAGCTTGATTCTTCCTTGAAGTTAATTTAATGGGGTGTTCCCCAGTCTTCCCATGGCCAGAAAAAGGCCCAGTTAGGGCCTCTAAGAAAGGTTCCAATGATAATTAATATGAGGTTAACAATGACAAAGATTGTAAATAAATTAATTGCAATTGGACGGGTTTTAGAGAACCAGACTCCTACCCCGAGGGGATTGCGATCCAAATAAGGAACAGCCATAAGACCTACTACAAAAAGAGCGGGAATTGCAACCCCTCCCCAAAAAGCATTGTAGGCAACCATTTCCTGGAGACCCAGAAAGTACCAGGGAGCCTTGGCAGGGTTAGGGGGCTTAATGGGGTTTGCAATTTCTTCTAAAGGGGCATCAAAAAGAATGGATACTATAGTTAGAAAAATAGTAACCACTATTGTACAGATCATTATTGGAGTCAAGAGGTGGGGGAAAGTAAAGACCGTATCTTCCGGCTCCTTTGAAGCGATGTGGAATTCCTGATCCACCAGTTCCAAAAGGCCGTATGTTTTTCCGGAACCTTTTGGAAAGATATCCTGCTTATCGATTTTTTTTGCCGGCATAAGGTTCTCCTTTTTTAATAGATTTACCTATTTAAACGTATAGAAATTTCAATGTTGAGATTCCCAATCAAGTCGGGAATGACATCCCGCAAGTTGGGAATGTCATCCCCGTACGCTTTTTTGTCATTCCCGCGAAAGCGGGAATCTAAGTTCAAAAAATAGACAGGGTGATCATAGTAAACAGGATTTTTTATTATTCTGCTCATCCTGTTCGTCCTGTCTCAAACTACTTGCATTTTTTTTAAAGTGGCGGTCCTGACATTCCCCCGTCTTTCCTGACCCGCCACAAATGTACACCGATTAATACAGTGGTAACAAGAGGCAATAGAAATACATGTGCCACATAAAACCTGATTAAAGCGCCCTGATCTACAATATTACCGCCAAGCAAAACAAATCTTTGTAACTTTCCTATTATTGGGACGGACTCAGCGATACCGGCCCCTATTGTAATAGCCCAGAATGCCAGTTGGTCCCAGGGGAGAAGATATCCTGTGAAACTGAGAAAGAGAGTTAATACTAAAAGGATGACGCCTATCACCCAGTTAAATTCTCTCGGTGGTTTATATGCGCCGGTATAAAAGACGCGACACATATGCAGAAAGACTGTGGCAACCATAGCATGAGCGCCCCATCTATGCATGTTTCTCAGAAAGACCCCAAAAGAAACAGCAAATTCCAGGTCTTTCATGTTCTGGTAAGCCTTTTCTGTGGAAGGAATGTAATAAAACATCAACAGGCCACCGTTTATAGTTAGAATAATAAATAACAGCAGTGTTATTCCGCCCATACAGTAGGAATAACGTACTTTCACCGCATGTTTTCTGACTTTCACCGGAAAGATATGCAAAAAGAAATTTGTAAAAATCAGGAGAGATTTATTCTTTTCTGAATCAGGGTATCCGTGCCTTATAATGGATCGATACAATTTAACAGGTACTTCAAAGGCAAAGTAGGAAAGAGTTTCTTGAAGATCAAATTTCTTATTATTTTTATTTTCCAAAATTTTATCTCATCAAACAATTAGAGAATAATCTTTGTCGACAATCTTGTTTTTATTAACAACAAGGCGTTTATCAGGAGATGCTTTTACTTGCAGCCAATCCAGGGGTCTGGGCGCTGGACCGCTTATAACTTTACCTTCAGCACTAAAAACACTCCCGTGGCAGGGGCATTCAAAGTGATTGTTAATATCTGACCAATTGACAGTACAACGAAGATGGGTACATACTGCGGAAATGACCTTGAATCCCGTTGAATTCCTAAAAATATACATTCGCTCAGACTCATTAAAAGTTATACTTCCTTCTGAGTAATCAGAAGTTTTGCCCAGCTTTACAATAGGAGAAGGTTCGTACAGCACATTGGGAAACATAAATCGAAGAGTAGCTCCTACTGATGCTGTTATGGATACCAATAGACCTCCCCAGCCGGCAATTGCGAAAAAATTTCTGCGGGAAAGTTCTAATCCTTCTCCTGACTTGTCTTTTTTGTTTTCAGTTTTTTCCATATTTTAATCCCACACAGTGGGTTTAATTCCCCGCAGCTTGCTGCGATTCCATATTTCTTTTAGCTTTTGATACCACGCCTGCTTGCAGCGGGGTAGTTCATTCAGCCGTCAGCTTTCAGTTAATAGAGATAAAAGAGATAAAAACGAAAAAGTATTCTAATGTTTTATTATTCATAATGAAAGTGTAAATACTCTAAGCTGAAGATTCCCG
>CBDUII010000019.1:0-15507 GCA_965367285.1 uncultured bacterium | reverse complement strand
AAACTTTTTCGCCTGACTTTAAAAATTTAAAGTTAATTTTTTAAAAAAAAATACCGCCCAAATGGAAAATCGGGGGTTTTCGTTCGGGCACTAAGTAATGGATTCTTTTGAAACGATGCAGGGATCACCCGGGCTTTTATTAATTTCCACACTGATATGCGAGAGTTCTTCAAAATCGAACAGCAGATTTTTGTAATGCTCAGGCGATTTGGGATGATGAGTTACTATTGAAATTATTGCGGCAAGGTGATGTGATCCTATCGGCCAGATATGAAGGTCTGAAACCTTGTTGTCGGAGTCTGACTCTATTGCGGATCGTATTGCTGACACAGTTTCTTGATTCTCCACGCTGTCAAGCAATATACTGCTTGTGTCTCGCAACAGGTTATAAGACCATCGTAAAATAACTATTGCGCCAACAATTCCCATCAGAGGGTCCATCCGTACCCATCCAAACATTTTACCGGCTATCAACGCAATAATGGCTAAAACTGAAGTCATTGCATCCGCAAGAACATGTATATATGCGGCTCTAAGGTTATGATCTTGAGGATGTTTATGTTCCTCATCAGGGCTATGCGGATGATGATGTCCCTGCAAGATAAGCGCGCTGACCAGGTTTACCACTAATCCTACTACAGCTACAGCTATGGCTTCATTAAAACGAATAACCACTGGAACAAAAAGCCTTTGCAGCGATTCAACTATCATGAGCAAAGCAACTACCACTAAAACCATAGCGCTTGCAAATCCACCCAATGCGCCAACCTTGCCGGTGCCAAAGCTATATCGCGGGTTATCGGCATGACGGCGGGCGTAGTTGTACGCGAACACTGTTATTCCGAGCGCGGCCGCATGGGTTCCCATGTGCCATCCGTCTGCCAGCAATGCCATTGAACCGAATAGAAGCCCTGAGCATATTTCTATCACCATCATGGAAACGGTTAGAAGGATGACCATTTTGGTATTCCGTTCTCCGCATCCGTCATCAATATTAAAACGGTGGTTGTGCTTCCACTGATGAAGATTATAAATATGCATATTAAAGTTACGGGGTTAATTTATTTGGAAGAGCATTTAGAGCATTTGCCGTATAATTCAAGACGGTGAGATGTGATTTCAAACTTATGCTTCCTGGCTATCTTCTTCTGATTTTCTTCAATATCAGGGTTTTTGAATTCAATAATACTTCCGCATTTCAGGCAAATGAGATGGTCATGATGGGCATGCTGGTAGTTGTGTTCGTAATGGGCCTCGCCTTTTTCAAAGCGGCTCATTCTTGCGAGACCGGCTTCATGGAAAAGCTTCAGGGTTCTATATACCGTCGCGATTCCAATTGAGGGATCTTTCTTTGTAACCTTTCTGTATAGTTCCTCCGCTGTGACGTGCCCTTCTTCCATGAGAAATGTTTTAAGTATGGTGTTTCGCTTGGATGAACTGCGAAGGTTCTTTTCCGACAGAAAATTTCTTAAAAGCTGCTTTTCTTTGTACATTTTTTTGAAAGTGTTTAGCGAGCTCATGCCTCGCAGCTTGCCCTGTACTGGTGTGGTGCAGGGGTTGCTACCGTGAGCTTCAATTAAACCTTTTATTGAGTTTAATATACTATTTTACAATTCAAAATGCTATCATTTTATACAGCTTTAATGTACGGTCTACCGGGTCTCCCTCTCTTGCAGGAAAGATTGCTATAGGTACTTCACTTGATATAAAACCTGGAATGTCATCACAAACATACCTTTCAGCAGGTTTAGGCCAGGAAGATTTTATCACAAATTGAAGATTGTCCATGTCGGTCACATTTTTTACCCGCTGGTTTGAAAGATACCAGTCGAATAAACGCTCTGAGTTACCGCAATAAAATTCGACATCGGATAAGGGTAAAGAATTAGCCCAATTCAGAAACTGGACAGCCGGAGGGTTATTTTGGGCGCGATCAGCATAATTGAGGGGTAGCGTGAGAGAAAAAATAAGTATAGTTGTAGCCGCTGTTTTTTGATATTTTTCAATAAACGGAGAAACAGCGAGGACAAAAACCGGAATCAGAGGCAATACATGTCTTACCTTTTCCGGGTTTTGACCTATAACAACCCAAACCATATAAAATAAAACAGCCGCGATAAATGTCTTTATTCGCGCATCAATGCAATTCCGGTTTCGCAGGGTCATAAATATTCCGGAAAGTGTGAAAACCATCCATGGCAAACGGGTCAAAAGTGTTCCTGATCCGGTCCAGCCAAAAGCTTCTCCCACGCGGATTGCAAATAACAAAAACCGGTTGTCTGCTGCCAGCTCACTACCCATTGCTCCACCCCATTTATCAAAGTGTCCATAAGTAAAGGAAATCCCAGTAAAAAAGAGTTCCCCGGTTCCAACCACAGCGGCTTGCGGAACAAGCCAGAATAAAATACCGAGCAGTAAACCTCCGGAAACGCATAGGCCTTTCCCGGCACGAAAACCTTTTATAAAATAAAAAAGGGCAAAGGGCCACCATGAAAGCCGCATACCTAAGATTAATCCAATGACTGACATAGATAAAAACCATCTAACGCCAGACGCTTTAACGGGGTTTTTAAGCGATACTATTGCTAATATCAATAAGGCTAAAGCAGGTATTTCAGTAAATATTTTATGGGAGAATTCAAAAAAAGCAGGATTAACAGCCAGGGCGGCGGTACAAATCAGAGCTGTCAGGCAGCTATGGATTTGCCGTAGCATAAGAGCCATGAGCCACAGGCAGACAACGCCGGAAAGAAGTGAAAGAAATACAAGCGCCCTTTCAGGTGATTCTGAAAAGGTCGCGAAAAACTTTCCCGCCGCGATATAAACCGGGTAACCAGGGAAATGAGGTTGGTGAAAGGTCAGGTCATATTGCTCAATTCCAAGCAGGTAGTTTACAGCATCTTGATCGTCAGGCCGGAATGAGGCGGAAGTGTTGGTAAAAACAATGAAAAGCGAAAGGATTGCAAATAAGGAAAAGTTAAAAAGCATAATGGTTTAAATAAATTTGAGATAGCTTTCTCATTTTCAGTAGATGACTGGATAAATCCTAAGACAACTTTCTCTCCTGTCAAATATATTAATTTCCTATCCAACTCCTCGGATATGGCCATAAGACCCAGAGGTATCAGGGAACGGATAAACTCAACTTTACTGGAAATATCCATACTACAAACCTCTCTGCGACTCGGAATCTTTACGGCTTTGCTGCTTTTTTTCTTGTTACCATTTCTTATTCGTACTAAACTTCTCATAGTGGCTCCTTTCTTTGTTATTTGTCGAGAATATATCTTAACAAATTCAGGAGCCGCTTCTAAATTTCAGCTAACAATAACATTACTTATGTTCTTTTTGCTTTTCAGGTAAAGTGATTTGAAACGTTGCTCCTTTTCCGGATTCAGATCTGGCCGTGATCGTTCCACCATGCCTTTCGACAATGCCATTGCAGATAGAGAGGCCGAGCCCGGTACCTTTTCCAGCCTCTTTTGTTGTGAAGAAGGGGTTGAAAATGCTACCTAAAGTTTTTTCATCCATTCCACAACCATTGTCAGTTATTTCTATAACAACCTCATCATTAGTATGAGTAGCGGAGATATTGAGAGTTGGTTTCCTGTCATCTTTTGTTTTTTCCATTGCATGGATAGCATTTGTTAACAGATTAATCAGGACTTGTTCTATCTCCTGTCTGCTCATCATGATATTCGGCATATCCTCTGGCAAGTTTAGCTGAACATCAACCTTATATTTCATAGCGGGGTTAAATCTACAAAAGGTAACAGCATTTTTTATACATTCACAAATGCTTGCCTGCTCAAAAGTCACTTCTTTAACCCTTGAAAAATCACTCAGGCTGCGGACTATTGTTGAAATTCGTTTTGCACCCTCACTCATTGTTTTTACCATCCTTGGTATTTCCTCTATAGCAAAAGATAAGTTTTTATCTCTATCTCCTTCTTTAGCCTTCTCAAGATAGTTTTTTAAAGTCCGGTCCCAGAGCATCTCAAATATTTGAAGATTGGAAATAATAAAGCTATTAGGATTATTTATTTCATGGGCTACTCCTGCTGCCAGAATGCCGATGTTCACCATTCGGTCCGCGTGGACAAGTTGTTTGGATCTTTCTTCTGCAAGACTCTCCATTTCGTTAGCATATTTTCCTAACTCTTTTTCCGAGCGTTCGAGATCTGTGTTTTTATCTGCTAATTGTTTTATTAAATGGATCCGTTTTTTCTCGATTTGAGTAGTTGCCAGAAGCAGAAGGATGTACAAAAACGCGGAAACAATGACTACTGTAAACAAAAAGTGTTGGTTCAACACATTTATCTTAGCTTCGATTTCGGTCAGGTCCTGGTACATCTCCGCAACACCCTTTAATGGTTCTTCCATAAATTTGAATAAAAGAGGAACATAAGTCTCAATTATTCTCCCATGCAGACCGGCCGAGCCTGGATCAAAATCGTCAAATTCCACGTTATCAACTACTTTGCTGGATATTTGGCCATCAAGAGCCCCTCGAACATCTGCATTTTCCGAGGAATCACTGCCTATTATCGTATGTAACGTCGAATAGGTGATCATAGAATCCTTATCGTAAAGCACTACTCTGACTATGTTTTGGTTTTTAAAGTGAAATTGAATCAACTTATCGAGTTTTCGCAGTGTGTCAGGATTATTCAGGTTTACTTTATCGTGAGAAAGAAGATGAGGCTTCAGGAACTCTTCACTTATAATCTGAGCCAATTGCTGGCTAAGAATCATAGCCCGGTTTTCCGCTATATTTAGAAGCATCCGTTTCATTGAGTGTGTTTGCATGAAAAACAGAACGATTGCAAACAGGACTATTAAAATGAAACTTAGTATGGAAAAAATTTTGAAATAATTAGGGTCTGACCTGCCCACAGTTATTGTGCCACCTCTTGTGTTTGTTTCTGATTCTTTTTGACAGACAAAAAGCTTATCACAAAACCACTTCACGTAAAAGGTATACTCGCTGTAACAGATTTTGCATTTGCTAACAGAGATTTTGAATATACTATTTTTAGAAGGTTTTGGCGTTTGGAAAACTCTTTTATAGCCAAAAAAATTACTAAAAAAGGAAATTTATTGGAATAATAGCGTATAATACAGGACTCAACAGGCAAGTGATTGTGTTTCGAGCAGAACCGGTTTACTGTCAATCTCATCTATTATTTGATCCTCCCTGTTTCGTCCAAGAATAGTCTTAGCCCATGTGCGCCCCATGACCATAGCAGTATCCATAAATATATAACGGAACACTCCTTGACGTCCTAAAGTTGTCATGTTTTCGAACCCGTTAACAATATGCTGCATTTCTTCAACGGTTTTCCTGTATCCGATTTTGTAACATGGGTACGCGTGTTCGGCCCATGTAGAAAAATAGCCGGATATTTCGTTTTCGATGTAGAATCCCAGAGTTTTTAAGTCTTTTACTGTTATATGAAGCAGTTCCTCATCGCTCATACTCCAGACCGCGTCTCCCTTTCCGCATGGAATTTCGAGAATCACTGATGTTTTTCCATTCGGTGCGCTGAAGGGACTGCGATGTTTCGGTTCCTGAATGCGGGTCATTATGGGATCAGTCTCAGGTATATACATCCATGTGTTTGGCGAGAGGTTTTCTCTGTTAAGCTGAATGTTGAGAAAACGCAGGCTTCTAAAAGGGAGGGCAGGGGACTTGTCATACCCGAGCAGACGTACTAAAGAATCAAGAGGGATTGTCGAAAGATATCTATCCGCTTCGATATAATTTTTATTCCCTTCGCTATTTTCAACCAGAACCCTGTATATGCGATTTCCTTTTGTCTCGAATTTCAGAGGATAAACGCCGGTCAACACTTGCCCGCCGGAGCTTATAATTTCTGCGGTCATTCTTTCAAAGATGGAACCAATACCTTTTTTTGGATAAAGATACTTCGAGGCGTAAGATCGCGGAGTAGCCTTGGTCAGACCCAGAGCTTTACGCAAAACCATTCCTGCATTCAGGAGCGAGATTCGCTGGGCAGCCCAGTCATCTGAAAGATCGGAAGCCGGAATTCCCCAGAGTTTCTCTGTATATGGTTTAAAAAAGAAACTGTTAAGGGGCTTTCCAAAGTTTATGTCTACCCACCTCTCAAAAGAATTTTCCCGCGCGCAGGATATGGGCAGGCCGGCTAAGGAAGCTGAATAACCCAGAATGAACTTCAAGGTCATCCACGGGGAAGACTGTTTTATAACATTATGGATATTTACCGGATAATCAAATTCCCTGTCACAGAACCGTATTACACTTTTCCGGGTACGGGTCAGCAGTTCATCCGCCATTAATGTACGAATGTTTTCTATTAAGTCAGAATCTTTTGAAATAAACCGGTGCCCCCCCAGATCGAATTGGTAACCATTCTTTCGGATGGTTTTGCACAGACCTCCGACAGAGGTTTCTTTTTCGATGACAATAGGGGTAACGCCATTATTTGCCAGTTCCAATGCGGCTGTTAACCCGCATGGGCCTGCGCCGAAAATTGCAACTTTCATCTTTATCTTACCAGTATGCTACAACTTGCAATACAGCAGTATTATTATCAGTTTTATTGCTCCCTTTTTCCTGGTTCCATTGATACTCACCCTTTACCTGGAAGTTGTCAAGCAAGTATAAAATAAAACCGAGTGAAGTTTCATCTTTGCGATTATCAGCTTTCTCCTTATCATTATCGGATTGGCCATAGCGTGCCACAAGTTCTATGTTAGGATGAATCCATGAGCTGACCTGCGCATAAAAACCGGATACCTTTTTATCCGTATTCGCAATCGATGAGGCAGAAGTCGCACCTATATCAAACCCTCCTCCATCTTTTGCCATAGCATCGTTGGCAGGCAAGGCCATAATGAAAATGATAATTATAGTGATTCTCATTACCAATTTATCATAAAAACTTTCTCTTTCCTTGAAATCAGGGTTAATAATGCGTGGATATGCTCCTATTGAGCGAAACTCGGAAAGGATTCAACAATAAGATATTCAATTGATTTAACAGCCTGATCGTATTTGGCCGTGTCCGGCGCCTTTTTGCCGACACCAAACAAGCCGGGATTGCCGATGCCGGTTAACGCGGTTTTAAATTGCGTGATAATCGTGGAACTCCTGGCAGCATCCTGTTTTTTAACGTTTCCGTCCAGGACATCCAGATAACTTTTGTAGGCAAGCTGTAGACGTGCCCTGGAACTTTTAAAATTACTGAAATTTTCTTTGCTGTTTTGATGCAGTTTTTCCCGGATGGATAAGTATACAAGATTGGCGAAAAGCTCGGCAGTTTTGGAGACGTCTTTTTCGGCAATAGACTTTTCGATACGAGGGGCTATGTGGTCTGCCGGGAAAGCATGATTTTGCTGTAATGCGATCCCTTTTTTTGCCAGGCCGGATACTTCATTCCAGTTACCATCCGTTGCAGCCGCAATGGCGGACTTGAAGAGTTTTACCATTGGGTCTTCTGCTTCAGCATAACTGTAGGCAAAGGCTGTCCCCTTCCAGGAAAATAATAAGAGAGCAACAGCCAGGACAGTTAGGGAAACTCTATGCACGTACAGCCTCTCTTTTTCGCGACAGTTTTTCCCATGAGCTGAAAAGCAGCATAATAACTGCAAAGTACGATAAGTAAGAGATCACTTGAATAAGGCTGGGAGCGTGTGTGTATCCAAAGAGGGCCTTGAAAAATATTCCGATTTCGCTTGAATCTACCATTAGCCAGCTTAAATCGAATATGGCTGGTTTCAATACAGGGAGCAAATTAATATCCTGCAGGATTCCGATCATATTTATCAGTAATCCGGCCGCGATAATCATAACAAGACCGGCGGTTACATTAAAGAATGTTTTAATAGGGATGTTGCGAAAACCTCTGAAGAGCGCAATGGTTACTACCAATGCGATGACCAATCCCAAGGCGCCGCCGTAAAAAACCGGAGCATTCATCTCATTACCGAAAAGGGCGCCTAAAAACAGCACGGTTTCAAAACCTTCCCGTAAAATCGCAAGAAAACTCATAAAAACAAGAGCTAATACACTGCCGGTGGATATGACACGCTCCAGGTTCTTTTCGAGATCACCTTTGATATTGCGGCCATTTTTGCTCATCCAGATAACCATATAAGTAAGGATGACAACCGCGAAACCCATTATGCCTGCTTTGAGATAAAGTTCCCCTATTTTGCTTTCAAAACCGTAGTAATATATCTGAAACAACAACCCCAGGAAGAAGGCGCCGAGCAGTCCCGCAAACTCACCCAGATCCAACCACCTATTCTATTGCTTTTCATTTCAACTACCAAGTTCTGAACGTATAATTCCAACAACTAATACACAATCCCGACCCTCTCGAAAAGTAATTAGCAATCCCGCAGTCATTGTACCTTCCTCCCATAAGTAAAGTTAACAGTTGAATCCATAATGATAATTATTATCATTATTTGTAATGTAATATAAACGATTGCTGAAACCATGTCAAGTCTTTTTTTCACTTTTTATTTTTTTTGGAGGATAGGGAAGGGGGGTATTGTGGCAGAAAAGTAATAGAGTACATCTGTTTCAGGGAATGGGAAAATTAACGTCTATTTTTCTCTCTCGGATCGGGTAATTCTTCTAAACATGCTTAAACTATCTAAAAACTGGGCGAAAAGGGACCTGTTATATTCGTTCATGATAATTTCCGTGCCTATGCCATCTTTTACATTACGCCTTATCCTGCATTCTACATCTATCTTATGATGCGAATCAGGCACGACAATTGACACATTCAAAGTTTCCTTATCTTTAGCAATATCTTTTTTAGTTTCAATAAAACATCCGCCGGAGGAAATATCCTTAACATGCCCCAGTAATTCACCATCCTGTCCATAAATATCAAGATCTAAATCCAACCTTTCTTTCCCCCTTTTTTCTTTATTTTTCATTTTGCCCTCCTTTTAATCAGACGGTTTTCACGCCTGTTTTTAAAAGTTTTATGGTAAAGGTTACTCCTTTATCAGGGTTATTAACTGCCGATATAACTCCCCCATGTTTTTCTACAATGGAGTAAGTAATGGCAAGTCCAAGACCGGTTCCTTCCCCTACCGGTTTTGTCGTGTAAAAAGGATCAAAAATCTTTTTTAATTTATTTTCCGGTATTCCCGGGCCGTTATCGACAAATTTTACATAAATATGCATATCATCTGATGATGTTACTATTTTCAGCGTACCCCCGCCTTTCATTGCCTGAAGGGCATTGACGATAATATTCATAAATACCTGGTTGAGCTGATTTCCATAACAGGGGATTGTCGGTACTGGAGCATATTCTGTTTTTATTTCTATAGTATGTTTATATTTTTTGGGAACCAATTGCAACGTGCTTTCAATTCCTTTAGTAATGTCAAAATCTACCATTTCCGATTTATCCACCTGAGAAAAATCCCTCAGGTTCTGGACAATCTCCTTTATCCTTCCCATGGCATCCTCGCACCTGGTTATTTTTTTCTTAAAATTTTCTGCTGTATAAGAAAGATCAATATCTTTTTTTAATTTTTCTATTTCTTTTCTTGCATCGGGAGGCAATGAGGTTTTAGAAATGCTGTCGACAAGGCCAAGGATCTCGCGAAAATCCCTTGCAAATAGATGGACGTCGCCTACTGCCACATTCAGGGGATTGTTGATTTCATGGGCCACGCCTGCCGCCATAGTACCTATGGAGATCATTTTATCAGCCTGGATAAGCTGTTTCTGCTGAGATTCCACAAGCTTTTTAACCCGCTCTCGTTCAGTGATATCACGGGCTGTAGCTAAAATATAGTCTTCTCCAGCATGTGTTTTGTAGCTGATTGATATATCTACCTTTAAAGTGCCTGCGTCTTTCCGTTTATGGACGGTCTGGACAAGAAGCGGTTTAACGGAGTCTTTAATATTTTTTACATACTCCTTCCATAGCTCCGGGGTTTGAATCTCAAGGGAGGTGTTAATATCCTTTATACTCATGCCGAGCAATTCCTCTCGCGTATAACCAAGCTGGTCCTCCGCGCTTTTATTGATATCAAGGAAATGGCCGTCATCCGGGTCAATAATAAATATTGCCTCCCCGGCCTGATCAAGAATGGTACGGAATCGTTCACGCCCCTCTTCCGCCTTCTTGCGTTCGATCGCGTTCAAAATGATGTATCCTACGGTTTTCAGCAGCATGATTTCATCATTTGACCATGACTTTTCCTTTTTTACAGAATCAAAACCTAAAAATCCCGATAGTTTCCTTCCGTAGACCAGGGGAACGTGGATAAGTGATTTGGTTTTTACTAATTGAAATTCTTTTTTTTCATTGTTCGCTTCGGGTGGAAGATTTTCGACAGATGGGATATTAATGATCTCAAACTTGTGTATTTTTTCTTTAAACCAGGGGAAGTTATCAAGAGATTGCCCCTTCAGGGTATACATATGAGGTTTAATCAATTTTGCGTCTTCTTCTGATAAAAGAGAGAAAAGGGAGAGTTCCTGCCGCCTTTCAATATGCGGCTCAATTCCATCAGCGCACCACTCATACGTATTTTCCATCTTCTGCCTCCCCTCATAGTCATGGAGCAGAAGGACATAACTGCGGTCTACATTACAAAATTTACCAATTGTTTTGAGGGCGTGATTTATCGAATTGTCAATATCTTCTAACTCAGGGGTAATAAAAAGCGTTGATAAAGAAGCAATGATTTTTTCATTCTCAATGCGATCGTATAGTTCCTCTTCCATCTTCTTGCGTTCTGTGATAGCCACTTTAACCGCGACAAAGTGGGTAATAACTCCTTCCTGGTTTTTAATCGGCGATATTGAGGCAAGCTCCCAATAGAGTTCACCGTTCTTTTTCCTGTTATGAAATTCCCCCCGCCATTCACCTCCTGAGGTAATTGTTTTCCATAACTGCCTGTATCCTTCCGAATGGGTTTCACCCGATTTTAATATTCTTGGATTTTTCCCTATAACATCTTCTGGAGAGTAGCCGGTTATTTGTGTAAACTTGGGATTAACATATTCGATGTTACCTCTGGTGTCTGTAATCATAACTGTGCTTGGACTTTGTTCAACAGCATGAGATAATTTGCGAAGCCGCTGCTCTGCCTTTTGTTTTTCTAACGCCTTCTTGATAAAGATATCCAGTTCACTATATTCAATTGGTTTTTGTATGTAATGAAAAGCGCCTTCTTTCATGGCGTCTATCGCTGTTTCTATTCCTCCATGTCCCGTAATCATTATTACTTCTGTTTCTTTCGACACTTTTTTTATCCTTTTTAACACCTCAATGCCATCCATCCCGGGCATCTTTATATCCAAGATCACGATTTCCGGTCGTTCTTTCTCAACGGTTTCCAGACCCTTTTGGCCATTTGCGGCTGTAAACACCTTATAATCCTCTATTTCCAGAAGATTTTTTAAGTTCTCTCTGATGGTCTCTTCATCGTCGATAACCAGTATTTTAGTCATAATCTTTTTATTGAAAATTGAAGATTACCTTTTATTGAATATTGAATATTGAATATTCAATTTCCTTTCCCTTTCTCCGGCAATATTATCTGTACCGTAGTTCCTTCACATTCTTTGCTTTCCACCTCTATTTTGCCGTTGTGGTTTTTAATAATGCCATAGCTTATGGACATTCCCAGACCGCTTCCTTTATCTGTTTCTTTGGTGGTTATGAAAGGCACAAATATTTTATCCAATACCTCATTAGACATCCCAATACCATTATCCTGGATAATGGTTTCCACTGTTTTTAGATCCGGATTATGGATGGTGGAAATTTTTAAAACTTTTTTATAATTAGTAATTTGCAATTTCTTCTTTAAAATTTGGTTTTCCTTTTCCACCAGAGCATCTCTGGCATTGCTAATAAGATTAATGATTACCTGTTCAATTTGGTGAGGTTCACCAATTATCATGGGCAATTCCGGTGACAAATTTATAATGACCTCTATTTCACGTAACCTTAGCTGTTCTCCCAGAACAAGGTTCATCACAGATTCTATTTGTTCATTGATATTCATCTCGATATGTTTCAGACCATCCTGCCGGGCAAAAGCACGCATGTGCTTAATGGTTTTGTCTATTCTTTTACCCAGTTTTTTAATATTATCAAGCTTGATTTCAAATTCCTCATCAGTCAATTTTCCCGTTTTTTTTGATCCGCGTAAATACTCAAGGATTAGCATTATTCCAGCTAATGGCTGGTTGATTTCATGAGCCAGTCCCGCGGACATTTCACCCAGGGTGGCAAGCTTGGAAGCCTGAAAAAGCTGACTCTGGGTTTGGTTTAACTCTGTGGTCCGCTCTTCAATTTTTTTTTCCAGCTCTATATTCATCCTGGTGATAATCTCTGCTGAAATTTTCAATTCCCTGTCTCTGTATAATCGATTGCGGTTAAGCTTAATTCTTTCCAGAGCTTTCGTCACGGAAATCAGTAGTTCATCGAGATCAACCGGTTTTATTATATAGTCAAATGCGCCTGCTCTGAGTGCTTTAACTGCCAGCTGGTGGTCCGCATAACCAGTAATCATAACTCCCTCAATATCCTGGAAAATTTCTTTGGCTTCCCGGAGTAATTCATTGCCATCCATATCGCCCAAATTAATGTCAGATATAATAACATCGATCCTGTAGTTTTTAACAGCCTCCAACCCCTCTTTACCGTTAAAGGCGGCAATGGCCTTATATCCTTCTGCTTCAAAAAACTTTTTTATTCGTGTAGCGGTGCTTTTATCATCATCAATCACCAGAAGCGTATGTTTGCTGTCCAATTCCCTTTTTTTTGCCAGACTTTCTTGCGCCCTGCCTAATGCGGTGTGAAGCTCACTCATCTCTACAGGTTTTTCAATATAATCAATGGCGCCCCACTTTAGCGATTGCACGGCAATATCATAAGTTCCAAAACCGGTGATAACAATGATTTCCGTTTCTAATTTTTTCTCTTTAATCTCTTCAAGAATTTCCAATCCGTTCTTGTCCGGTAGTTTTACATCAAGAAGCATAATATCTATCTTTTCTTTTCCTAATATTTCCAGCGCTTTTTCTCCGTTAGAAGCGGAAATAGTTTGAAAAAAATTCCTCTTCATCTCCTGCTCCAGCATTTCTCTTATGACACTGTCATCATCAACAATAAGAATAACGATTTTTTCTGTGCTCATTGTTTTCATAATTCAACGTTCATCGTTCCGGGTTACGATTCTTTCGTTCACCATGCTCGCAAGTTAGCAAGTACTTCACAGGTTCACCGTTTACCGTTGAACCTATGAACGGCTATCACCTTTCTCCCCGTAATGCCATTAGAACATACCCTGAAACAGAGATAGCAAGATATAAAAATAAAAAAGCCCTCATGGATTAAGGGTAAAAGGTGATGTAAAATATCACCAACAAGGTTAAATCCAAAACACAGGAGGGCTAATAAATGTTACACCAAGCAGTATTTCCATTCAAGTTAGGAATCACCAAAGAGAAATTAACAGCCCATGGAGGATTGGCGTTGATGGCGGAGTTCAATCATGGGATTGGATTAAGGGAGCTTACCGATAAGTATTTGCCATTACCTGGCAGCAATCGTGGATATACTCCATCAGTATTTGTAAACTCATTGGTATTGATGCTTGAGGGAGGGGGTCGAAGCCTTGAGGATATAAGGGAATTAGCAGAAGAGGGAGAGTTAATGAAATTGATAGGAGAGAGTAATATTCCTGACCCTGATACGGTTGGAGATTGGTTAAGACGGATGGGAGATCCGGAGTCCGGGCAATTAGGTTTAAAAGGATTAGATAAGGTAAGGAATATCATAAATGAGAGGATTTTAAGGAGAGATGGTATAGAGAAATACACTTTAGATGCGGATGCTACAGAGATAGTAGGAGAGAAAGAAGAAGCTTTATTTACTTATAAAGGGAATAAAGGTTATATGCCGATGCTTGGATTTTTATATGAGTCTAATCTTTGTCTTTACGATGAATTCCGAGAAGGGAATGTTCCACCCGCTTTTGATCAAAGAGGATTTTATCTGGAATGTAAAAAGCGGATGCCCGCTGGTAAGCGGATAGGCTATTATCGAGCGGATAGTGCCTCCTATCAATCTGATTTAATAAATCCATTGGAGTCAGACGAGGTTAAATATACCATCACAGCGGATCAAGACGTTGCGGTAAGGGGTGTCATCGCCTCCATTCCCGAAGAGGAGTGGGAGGAACCGGAAAAGGGTTGTGGCTATAAATTAGCCGAGACGGTACACAGCATGGAGAAGACAAAGAGGGCCTTTCGTCTTGTTATCAAGAGGGAGAAACGTAAACAGCGAGAATTATTTGATAATGGAGAAGGAAAATATTTTTATTATGCCGTAGCAACGAACTGGCTTGAGGAAGATAAAAATAACTATGAAGTAATTCGCTGGCATAATCAACATGGGCAAGCGGAAAACTTTAACAAAGAACTGAAAATAGGAATTGGAATGGAACGAATGCCTTGTGGCCAAACCCATGCGAACGCATTATTTTTTAGGATAGGGATTATAGCATACAATCTTTTTATTGACTTTAAACGGTTATCATGCCCTGAATCCTGGTTAAAGCATACCATAGCAACATTTCGATGGAAGATGGTGCAGGTGGCTGGTCGCATAGTTAAACATGCTGGCTGTGTTGTTTTGAAATTAGCTGTGGACATAAAGAAACTGGAGTTATTTAGAAAGATCAGAAAAAAGTCTTTTGAATTAAGCTTATGTCCTGACGGATAGAGGAGAATATAAAATTATTGAAATTTACAAATAAGGGGAGAGGCACGTTTAAAAACATGTAAAAGGGAATAAATCACTAAATCCATTTAATTAAAGAAGAATTTTAGAGGTTAAGTTAAAAAATATTCAGTGGATTTTTAAAAATAACCTCAAATTCGAACAGGGGAAAAACATTTAAAATTCTATATCGGGATTTGGGAAAAATGTGCCCCTTGCAAACAAAACTAAAAAAGCTATCATGATTTGCTAAATACACGGATTCTTAAATACGGTTACGTATTCGTTAACCCAGAAATTAGGCCATCCCTGGCTAACTTTTTTTATAGTGTTCGTAATCGATTCCTTTTTTCGAGTAATTTGGGTGGCATGGACAAGCGTCCTTTGCTTGTCCGTGTTTGATTAGCACGGACAAACAAAAAACCGTTTGTCCATGCCACCCTTAGCTATTTTTATTAGCCGCTTATGGGATTCAGGGTAATTATTGAAATTCCTATACATCAAGCTAGGCCATCCCTGGCTAACTTTTTAGGCGCTGGTTGGTGCATTTTTTTTACAGCGCCTTATGCAACGCTCAAAATTCCTAAAACTGCCGTCCATGGCAGTTTTAGGAATTTTGCGTTTTGATATTTATTTGATATTTGGGATTTATCTCTTTGGGTTCTAATGTGGACTGGATTGTCAAGGCCAGTTTTTAGTTTTTTATAGTTACACTTGTTTTTTTCAGGACGCCGTCAGGCGG
>CBDUII010000018.1:0-15796 GCA_965367285.1 uncultured bacterium | reverse complement strand
TATTCTTAAAAAATATAGGAAATCATTTTATTATATTGGAGGTCGGGAATTTCTGATCAGGTGTCAGTTTATGGAAACAAGGAATCAAAGGCTGAAAGCAGATAGCCGGCCCCCGACTTCTGGCTTTATTGCTTTGGAATTAAAATAGTAATAATATCTGATTTTTTACTTTTTAAGTTATCTTCATCAACTGCAACAATTTTGTAGGAAACCCTGGCTCCCTTCTTTACATTACGGTCAACAAAAGAGGGCTTCTTTGTAAAACCTATCTTTTTCATTACCCCAATAAACCCTGTAATTTTGTATATCTCATATTTTACAATATCAGGTTCTGGATTTTCATCCCATTTCATCATTAACTTGTTTCCATCCCTGAAAACTTCAATGTTCTTTGGCGTTGTGGGTATGCTTTTAGTGGTTCCGCTTGCCGCAATGGAAAACATTCCTTCCAGTCCGTCAATATCAACGGCTTTTACCTGGTAATGATATCTCGCTCCATCCGGAAGATTTTCATCCAAATATGTTGTTGTGTCTGCTGAAATTCTTATCTCTTTTTGGGCCTCTGAAGAATCAATTCTTTTTTTTAAAATTGCGTAATGTTTTAAATCAGGGATTGAAGAGTGGTTCCTGGGTAATTCAATTTTTTTTGGTTTTCCTATTGAAGCAGAGACACCCTCTACGAGGTGAGTGACGCTTTTTGTTTTTGCTGATACCATTTTGGTTATGTAACTTGCCACTGCTGCCTGGTTGAGAGAGGAAATGGCATAAGAATATTCATGTTCGTCCTCTAAGGACTTATTCATGCTTCCCTTGTCGATATAAGAAAGAGTAAGTCTGCCGGAAATATCTTTAATTGATAACAATTCTTCATCCTCACTGTTTTTACGATAGATTATATATCCAGTAACTGTCTTGTCTTTGGGTGGCAGCCAGTTTAAAGAAACAATTCCGGCCCCGCCGCCGAAAGCTCTGAAATTCAGGGGTGGGGATGGTCTTGGCGCAGTTAATACCTTTAAAACCTCAGAGAACTCACCTATGCTGTTTTCCCCGGTGATAGCAGCTATTCTATAATAATAATTTTTATTATCTGATAACAATGGCTGCCGCAGTTTGGCAAGTATTTTAAAAGTGCCGCTAGCTGCCTCTCTACCATCCAGATAACTGGTAATATATCTTGACGGCAATTTCGCTATCTCTTCAAATTCGCTGCCTTTTGAGTCAGAACGGTATATTACGTAACCTGAAACTTTTGTATTCGGATGCATAGACCATGTTAAGGGAGCAGCCTGTATTTCTCCGGAAACGGCCGAAAAATTTTGAGGTGGAGACTCCACCGGTAGAATCTCTGAAAAGGATAGAACCGGTAACATTCCAAGACAGACGAATATAAGACAAATAACCCGCTTTAAGAACATTGTTAACTCCTTGTCAAGTTAGATTCCCGCTAAAAACATGCGGGAATGACAAACAAGCCGCAATCGCGATGGTGACAAAAAAAGGCGGTGATGACAATCAATCAAAAATGATAAATAACTAAAGACCAATAACCAAAAGTGTCACTCCCAACCATCCATATTGTCATTCCACACTCCCAGCATGTCATTCCCGCATGCTTTTAGCGGGAATCTCAAAACATTGAAATTCCTATACATTTAATTAACCGCAGAGAACCCTGAATTCGCACAGGGTGGCAGGGCCACAACCAAAGTATTGCCACAAAGGCGCTAAGGCACTAAAATGATGGGATGAATGTGCCACGCACCTCAAAAAGTGCTTGCTCATGTAATCATACTTTTAAGTTTCTGAAGCAACACAAACCTCAAAGGTGCGTGGCACATAATACAACTAAGATCGCAGTGAATATTTTATTCTGCTTTTCTCCGCGCACTTTGCGATCTCTGCGGAAACCCTTACATATTTTTTAAACGATTTTTTTTGTTCTGTCAAATATATATAACAAAATTTAATTGAATTTTGATCGAATATCTTCTATTATCTGATACGAAAATAGATTCCCGCTTTTGCGGGAATGACAAGAGCACCGGATTGTCATTCCTGACTCGATCGGGAATCTACAGACATTAAACACATTTCCATAGTTTCAGGGTGCCGTTTAGCGGCATGACGACTATTAAAAAATTTTCTTTCCAACAAATCTTTTTAGTTTCCCTTTATGTATTACACTGTAAAAACTTCTTTTTTGGGGAAGTTTTTTTGTTGGATATCCAGGGCGGAAGTCCTATTTGATTATCGGCCATCCATGGCCTCAACCCTTCGGGCGGCTTTCCTTCGGAAACCGTCCAATTCGGTTTTCCTTACCGAATTGTGGTTACGGCAACTTGCCGCTTTATGCTATGAAAGAGCAAATCACTCCGGAACTAATTAATCAACACGGCCTTTCCAGGGAAGAGTATCAAAAAATATTAAAAATCCTGGATCGGGAACCGACTTTAACTGAATTAGGAATTTTCTCCGCAATGTGGAGCGAGCATTGTTCCTATAAAAGCTCTAAAATTTATCTCAAAAAATTTCCAACAGACGGTCCTCAGGTTATACAGGGTCCCGGTGAAAATGCGGGAGTAGTGGATATTGGAGACGGAGAATCCGTTGTTTTTAAAATCGAAAGCCACAACCACCCCTCTTTTATTGAACCCTACCAGGGTGCGGCAACCGGAGTAGGAGGTATATTGCGGGATATTTTTACCATGGGTGCACGGCCTATAGTTTCCATGAATTCTCTCAGGTTAGGTTCTCTCTCTCATCCTAAAACCAGGTACCTCTTGAATGGAGTAGTCGCCGGCATAGCAGGTTACGGCAACTGTGTCGGGGTGCCCACAGTCGGCGGAGAGATTTATTTTAATGAGTGCTACAACGGAAACATTCTGGTTAATGCCTTTGCCCTTGGACTCGTGAAGACCGAAAAAATTTTTAAAGGATTGGCTTCCGGAGTTGGCAACAGTGTGATGTATGTGGGTTCAAAAACCGGTCGCGACGGCATTCACGGCGCTACTATGGCTTCTGAGGAATTTGATGAAAAGTCGGAAGAAAAGCGGCCAACCGTGCAGGTAGGAGACCCATTTACTGAAAAACTGCTGTTGGAAGCATGCCTTGAGCTAATGAAAACCGATTACATTGTCGGAATTCAGGATATGGGAGCTGCCGGTTTGACATCATCTTCATTTGAAATGGCAGGCAGGTCCGGAACCGGCATTGAAATGGATATTATGAAAATCCCGAGAAGGGAAGACGGGATGAACTCTTACGAACTGATGCTGTCTGAATCGCAGGAGAGAATGCTGGTAGTTGTAAAAAGCGGAAAAGAAACAGAGGTTGAAAAAATATTTAAAAAATGGGATCTGGAAGCGGTTGTGGTAGGCAAGGTGACGGATAATGGATATATGAAAGTAATAGAAAATGGCAACATTCCTGTAAACCTTCCTATCAAACTGTTGGTTGAAGAAGCCCCTTTATACGACAGACCATCGAAGCGACCTGATTTTCAGGACGAGATTCAACAATTGGATACTTCAAAACTCAAAGAACCTGAAGACTACAATGACGTTTTATTGAATTTACTTGCCTCGCCAAATATCGCCTGTAAAGAATGGATCTATCAACAATATGACCACATGGTCAGGATAAATAGTGTGATTTTGCCCGGTTCCGACGCCGCTGTAATCAGAATTAAAGGTTCTTTAAAAGGCATCGGCATGTCATTGGACTGCAATAGCCGATATTGTTATTTGGACCCGTACGCAGGCGGGATGATTGCCGTAACCGAAGGAGCGCGTAACCTGGTTTGTTCCGGGGCAAAACCGCTGGCTATGACTAACTGTTTAAATTTTGGAAATCCTGAAAAGCCGGAAATTATGTGGCAGTTTAAGGAGGCTATAAGGGGCATGAGTGAAGCAAGCCGTTTTCTGAAAACTCCGGTGGTAAGCGGTAATGTCAGTTTTTATAATGAAACCAAGGGGGTAGCTATCTACCCAACTCCTGTCGCAGGAATGATCGGTTTGATTCCGGATTGTTCTAAAGCAATAACACAGTATTTCAAAGAAGAAGGGGATGTTATTATTCTTTTAGGAGAAACCAGAGAAGAACTGGGAGGAAGCGAGTATTTAAAAATAATCCATAATAAGGAAAGGGGCAAACCGCCTGAACTGGTTCTTGATCTGGAAAACCGCTTGCACGAGGCGTGTCTTGAAGCTGTCCGGCAGGAACTTGTTAAATCAGCCCATGATTGCTCGGAAGGAGGCCTGGCAATCGCAATAGCGGAAAGCGCGGTCTCAGGACCGGTTACTTTGGGCGCGGAGATATCTTTGGAAAGTCCCATTCGAAAAGACGCCCTGCTCTTTGGCGAATCGCAGTCAAGAATTATCTTGTCCGCCACTAAAAAACATATTGAAAGAATTACTGACATCGCTGAAAAAAAAGACGTACCCATAACGATTATCGGTAAAGTAATTAAAAACGGTTTAAAAATTAATGTAAATTCAAAGTCTGTAATTGAACTGAGTTGTGGTAAAATCAAAGAAGCTTGGAAAAATACACTAAGAAACTATATGGAAAATTAAATTGTAGTTCACCGCAGAGCTCTCTAAGGTCGCAAAAAAAAAGGTTGGTTGATATGGCTTTCGATAAATTCAAAGAAGAATGTGCTGTATTCGGAGTTTATGGACACCCGGAGGCTTCTAATCTTACTTATCTCGGTTTATACGCGCTGCAGCACCGGGGACAGGAAAGTTCCGGCATAGTATCTTCTGATGGAAAGAATCATTTTGCTGAAATTGGCATGGGTCATGTTGCGGAAATCTTTTCTGAGAGAAAAATCAGAAAATTGGCAGGCAGCATGGCAATCGGCCATAATCGCTATTCCACTGCCGGCGCCAGCCAGTTGAAAAACGCACAGCCCTGTGTCATCAACTATTCCAAAGGGCACCTTGCCCTTGCCCATAACGGAAACCTCATTAATGCCAACGTACTGAGAGCAAAACTGGAAGAAGACGGTTCCATATTTAGCTCCACCATGGACAGCGAGGCTATTGTCCATTTAATTGCCAAGTCTAAAGAAAACACTTTTTCAGACTGCGTTGCTTCCGCGTTACAACAGGTAAAAGGAGCTTACTCACTCGTGGTGATGACGGAAAAGGAGCTTGTCGCGGTGAGAGACCCGCACGGGTTTCGTCCACTCTCTCTCGGGCGAATTACAAATTCCAAGTCTAACAGCGGCTCAAGAGATGCTTATATAGTTGCCTCAGAAACCTGCGCCATGGACCTTATTGAAGCGGAATTTATCCGGGATATAGAGCCGGGCGAAATGATTTTAATCAACGAAAGCGGTGTGGAATCTTTTAAACCTTTTAATGAAGAAACTTTATCTTTCTGTATTTTTGAATTTATATATTTTGCGAGGCCGGATTCAAACATTTTTGGTGAGAATGTTCATTATGTGCGTGAGAAATTCGGGGAAATTTTGGCTGAGGAAGCCCTTGTGGATGCTGACATTGTGGTTCCCGTGCCGGATTCCGGGGTTGCTGCCGCTCTTGGCTACGCGAAAAAATCAGGAATTCCATTTGAAACGGGATTAATACGAAACCACTATGTGGGCCGAACATTTATTGAGCCGAAACAGAATATTCGAAACTTTGGAGTAAAAGTCAAATTGAATCCCGTCAAGAGTTTAATTAAGGGAAAACGGGTGATTATAGTAGATGATTCAATTGTGCGTGGAACAACCAGTAAAAAGATTGTAAAGATGATAAAAGACGCCGGGGCTAAAGAAATACATTTCCGGGTCAGCGCCCCTCCAATAACTCATCCATGTTATTATGGAATTGATACGCCACACAAGGTCGATCTGCTAGCGGCAACTTACTCTATTAAAGAGATTGAAAAGTTTATCGGCGCTGACAGCCTGGCGTACATCAGCATAGAAGGACTTCACAAAGCTTTGCGTGATGGAGAAGATAAATACTGTAAGGCCTGTTTTGACGGCAAATACCCTGTAAAGTCCGACAGCATGGAAGCCCCCCAGTTGATGCTTTTTGATAAAAATTAATCAATTCATATTAACACCCCGATTAAGCAGGCTGTGAATGAGAAATTGGCGACATTGAAGATTTAATCTTTTCTTTAAATAGATTTATTCCTGAACCATTTTTCCCGGAAACAAAAATACTGTCAGGATATCTGCTTTCCAGATTGGCCAATACCTCCTCTTCCTGTATAAGATCAATCTTATTAAAAACCCAGAAAGAAGGAATATCAGAAACACCAAGTCCCCGGAGCACTTTTTGTGTTGTGTTTATATGTTTGTCAAAACATGGATGGGTGATATCAACAACCTTGATAATGAGATTTGCGTATTTTATTTCATCAAGGGTGCTTTTGAATGATGCGACTAAAGAATGCGGCAGTTTATCAATCAAGCCTACAGTATCGGTGATTAATATTTTATGTCTGCCGTCTGTTTTGAGAGTTCGTACTGTTGAATCCAGAGTAGCGAATAATTTATTTTCCACCAGTAATGAAGACCCTGTCAATTGGTTCATTAAAGTTGATTTTCCCGTGTTGGTGTAACCCACGAGAGCGGCCTTAAAAATATTTGACCGATTTTTTCTCTGGGTTTTTCTCTCCTTATCAATACTGTCCAGTTCTTTTTTCAATTTAAAAATTCGCTTTTTTATTAAACGGCGGTCAATCTCCAACTGTTTTTCTCCTACTTCCCTGAGGCCTATACCGCCTCTTTGCCTTGACAAATGGCTCCATTGTCCGGTCAGTCTCGGCAGCAAGTAATTCAACTTGGCCAATTCCACCTGTGTTTTTGCTTCGCGGGTACGGGCATGTTTGGCAAATATTTCAATAATAAGGGCACACCGGTCAATAACATTACATTTTAAAGAATTTTCAATATTTCTATTTTGAGATGGCGTGAGGTCTTCGTTAAAAACAACCCAGTCCGCCTGATATTGTTCCACAAGGTCCTTAAATTCATCAATTTTACCTTTTCCCAAAAAAGAGCGCGGGTTTATCTTGTTAGATTTAACAGATACTTTTTCAACCACCTCATAACCGGCTGTTTTCGCAAGCCCGGTAAGTTCCTCAAGCGATTCATTATTAGAACGCTTATCCCAGGCATGTTTTTTCAAAGAAGAATTCCGACAAAGTTCTATTAGAATTGCATTTCTTTTGTCTTTATTATCTGTTAAATACATATTATGAGCGACTTTAAAACAACTTTAAAAAATAGTTGCCCTATAAGAATAATTATAACATTAATTCTTATTCTAATAGTTTATTCAAATACAATATATCATCCGTTCCATTATGATGATATTGGAGCAGCCGTTAAAAGCAATTTAATCGAAGGCAGTCTGACCGATTTTTGGAAAAACACAGTTGGTTCAGGTGGAGACATTTTTCTTCACAGGCTATTCCTGCTTTATTCCTTCGCGTTGAACTATCACTGGGGAGAAGGAAGTGTTACCGGTTACCATATAATAAACATTATATTTCATCTTCTGAGCTCTCTGCTGATCTATTTGATATTAAAAAACATATTAATCCATAACCTTTCCTTTAATAAACACGAAGGCCCTCTATGTGAAAATTCTTCTCTGATATTCATTCCATTTTTCTCAAGTTTAATCTTTGCTGTTCACCCATTAAACACAGAAACCATCACTTTTATTTCAAGCAGATCTTCCGGCATGAGCACTTTTTTTTTCCTGCTGTCGTTTTATTCCTTTATTCTTGGAAACTCCGCGACATCCGATCCAGAGAAAACAAAAAGTAAAGCGCCTGTGTTTTATTATACCTTCTCTTTGATTGTCTTTCTTATTGGTCTTGGGATAAAGGAAATTATCGCGACTCTGCCGGCTATAATATTTTTATATCTTTATTATTTCGTAAATCGGGAAGAAAGTCTGCTCAAATTCATAGTCAAGTTCAAATGGTATTTTATAGGAATTGCTTCTCCGGTAACTGTTTATCTTGGATACAGGAAAATAATAGGCGGTGACATCTTTACTGCGCATGCCGACGCTGGTTTAAGTTTATATGGAAGATACTATTATTTTCTGACGGAGTTGAAAGTTATTATTTTTTATTATTTGAAACTCTTTATTTTTCCAATTAACTTAAACATTTATCCCATGATGTCCATCTCTACGTCCCTGTTTGAACTCCCCGTTTTTATCTCCCTTCTAATTATATTATCTCTTATCTTTTTTGCCGTTACAATAAGTCGAGGTAAGCGGCAATTTGTCCGGAATAAAATAATTTCTTTTGCGATATTCTGGTTTTTCATTACTTTATTGCCATCGTCCAGTTTCATTCCCTTGAATGACCCTATTGCCGAACACCGCTCGTATCTTCCTGCTGTTGGAGCTTCCATGTTTTTCGGAACAGCTTTCTCTATTATTATATCCTTATCAAAAAATCATGTTAAATTAAAACTCATCAAAAGTTTATCGGTAATACTTGTTCTGCTGCTGTTTTCTTTATTAAATATCCAGCGAAATTTAGTTTGGAAAGACGGTTTTACCTTATGGAAAGATTCCGCGTTTAAAACACCTGATTACGCTAAACCGCACATAAATCTTGGAGCAGAATATAACAAGCTGGGTTTGAATAAACTGGCAGTTGAAGAATTCAAAAAAGCGATCGAGATTTTACCGGATCATGCCGAGTCTCATTATGACCTTGGCAAAGTCTATTCGGATCTCCGGGATTATAAAAATGCTGTCAGCGAATTCCTCCTTGCTATTCAATATGACAAAGACAGTTATAAAGCCATGTTTGGTCTTGGAAACGCCTATAGTAAAACCGGACAATATGATAAGGCTGTTAATGCTTTTAATAAAGCAGATCAGGCCTACGACAGAATACGGAACAAAGGCTACCTGGATGCGATTCATAATCTGGGTGAGGTATATGGAAAAATGGGTAAACTTAATGAAGCGATCAAACAGTTTCAAAAAGTTTTAGAAATTGACCCTGATCATATCCTAACCAAAGAGAACCTCTCCCGGGCTCATAAGTATTTAGAAGGCCTTGAGAAAGCTAATACTACTATGAGCATAAAATAGTTTACTTTGGATTTCTGATAAGAACATTCGGGAATGACAAACAAGCCACATTCGCAATGGTGACAAAAAAAGGGGTGATGACAATCAATCAAAAATGACAAATAACTAAAGACCAATAACCAAAAGTGTTATTCCCGCATGTTTTTAGCTGGAATCTAACTTGTAAGAATTTATCGGGGAATAGCAGCGTTCTTTAACTCAGCTAATATTTTTTTTGCTTTTTTAAACGCTTTTGCTCTATGACTAACCTGGTTTTTAAATTCTAACGGCAATTCGGCAAAAGTTTTTCCATATTCAGGCAAAAAGAAAACAGGATCATACCCAAAACCTCCATTCCCTTTTGGCACGCTGGAAATAATCCCTTCACACTCTCCTCCGCAAATAAAAGACCTGCCTTCAGGAGTGTAGACAGCAATGGCGCATTTGTATTTCACGGTTCTTTGACAACCGGATTTCCCTTTTAAATCAGATATAATTTTTTTGTTTTTCTGTTCATAGGTGAGTTCCGGGAGAAAGCGGGCTGATTGTATTCCCGGGCCATTATTGTAAGCCAGTATTTCAATACCTGAATCATCCGCCACTGCAATCCTGTTTGAAAATATTGAAACCTCTCTGGCCTTATTTAACGCGTTTTCAGAGTAGGTTGTCCCTTTTTCCTGGATTTCTTTATTAAAACCGATGTCATGAAGCGAACGTACACGAATATTCAGATATTTAACCAGATGTTTAAATTCTTTTAATTTCCCTTCATTTCTAGTCGCAAAAACTATTTCCATAATTAGGGTGAATGGTATTAATGGTCGAAATAAAAATTAAACAGCTCTTGCTAAAGTAAATACCTCTACTCTTTTTGCGCCATTTTGTTTTAATACCTTTGAGCATTCATTTACTGTTACTCCCGTGGTAATAACATCATCCACCAGCAGAACATTTTTTCCTTCCAGAAAACTGCTGTCTCTGACATCAAAAGCGCCCTTTAAGTTTTTTACCCTGATCTGTTTTTTTAATGCTGCCTGGGGAGGCGTCTCTTTTTTCTTAAACAGCAAATCCGCTTTCAGAGGGATATTCGATAATTTAGATATCTCTCTGGCTATGAGGAACGCCTGATCAAATCCCCTCTCTCGCAATTTCTTTTTGTGTAACGGAACATAGAGAATGAAGTCTATACTATAAACTTGCAAAGCCGTGTTTTTTTTGCAAAGTTTTGTTTGCGGTTTTGGAGCAGTAGCTCCATTTGGTTGTGGCCCTGGCCACTCCATGCCATCAATCTTGCCTACGCCCTTCTTCCGGGGAATAAAACAATAATTATTTTGAGACTGAAGATATATTTTTATAAAATCTTTCAGCAATTCCCTTCTTCCTTTATATTTGTAACTTATCAAAGCTTCTTTAAAGACCCCTTCATATTTCCCCAGAGACCGCGCCTTATCAAAATAATGGGTCTCAGTTCGGCAGGTACCGCACCGATAGCCACCCTTTGATGGGAGATCGTATTGAAAGTAGAACGGTTTCCCGCAAGCGTCACAAAAGGGCGGTTTAATCAGGGCAATCTTTTCTAAACAGGGTGGACAAATCGAGCTGTTTTCCAGGCCGCTCAAAGAAAACCCACATTTAAAGCATTCAGGCGGAAAAACAATATCTAAAAAAAAGTTAAGAATCTTTGAAGAATAGTTCACTGCATTTCGTTTTTTTAACCTATTGAAATAAATGGAACACAGATTTCACTGATGATACGGATTAACACAGATTAAAACATTTTTTTGTTTTCAGGCTAAGCCTGAGAACAAAAAGGAATATATCTGCGACAATTCAAGCCTTCGCAGGTATTCTTCTATGGGCGAATCTGCGAAGCCACGCTAAGCGGGGCGGAGCAAAATCTGTTAAATCCGCGTTATCAGCGTTCTATTATCTTTGGTTGCGGCTCTACCGCACTGTATTATTCTGTGGTTTAACTAAGATTTTGTACTGTTTTGAATCAAGCGATACAGATTGTCTGTTTCTTTTTCAGTTATTTCTTTCTCGGTCTTCAATTCCTTCTTTACTTTGAACAGTTCATCAGCAATATTCAAAGCGGCAAGGACCGCGACTTTCATAGATGAAATCGTTGAAGTGCTTTGTGAGATATCTTTCATCCTTGCATCTACATACTTTGCAAGAGATTGAGTGTATTTCGGTAAGGCATCATTTACAATTTTATATGATTCCCTGTAGATTTCGACTTCTGTTATATTTCTTTTTTCTTTGTCCATTTTATCCTTTTTAAAAAGAAATATTATCTATTACTATCCGCTGTACACATACAGTAGACATTGTTTTTCTATCAAGGTTTTCTTGCAACCTATTGGAATAAATGGAACACGGATTTCACGGATGATGCGGATTAATACAGATTAAAATATTTTTTCGTTCCCAGGCAACAAGGGAACGAAAAGGAAAAATCTGCGTAAATCTGTTTAATCAGCGTAATCTGCGTTCTATTCATAGTTCAAAAAATCTGAATAGCTTCCAGCTTCTTCAGCATTTGATCGACTCTTTTACGAATATGTTCTTTTTCACGGGTAAGTTTATTGTAGTTGTTTTTAAGATAATCATAATCTGAAGAAATTTTTTGACTCTTTATAATATTTTTAGACCCTGAAGTTTTAAATTTTTCCAGTTCGTTTACGCGTTTTTTAAATGTTTTATTTTCATCTTTAATCGAATTCAGATTAGAAATCATTTTTTTTAATTCTTTTTCGATTTTTTGAAATTTACTAATGGTTCCGTTTGTCATTGTGGTCTCAAATGCGCGTTAAATTTTTCAGCTAATCCCTTCATTATATTCTCATGTATAGCGTCAATTTCCTCGTCTTTCAAAGTCCTCTCGTCATCCCCGAATACCAGAGAATACGCAAGGCTTTTTTTACCCGGTGGAATGGACTTCCCTTCATAGCAATCAAAAAGAGTCAGTTCTTTTAAAAGGGATGTCCCTTCCTGTTTAATAAAATCTTCAATCTCTTTAGATTCGACTTTACGATCCGCGAGAATCGCAATATCTCTTAAAATATTCGGGTATTTTGAAATAGATTGAAATGTGGTCGATTTTTCCCGAATATCATACAGTATATCCAGGTTAATCTCGAATACTAATAACCTGTCTTTGACATCCAGCTTATCAGTTACGCGACGGCTTAACTCTCCGACAAATCCAATTTTATTGTCACTGCTGTATAATTCTATTAAATTATCAAAGGAAGGCAAAGAAGCTTTTTTGAAACTATATTGTTTTAAGTAAAGGTTTTCAAGGAACATCTCGACAATCCCCTTCAAGTAATATATATCTCTCGCTATTTCTTTTTTCCACAGTTTTCTTTCTACTTTTGAAGTCACAATACCTGCCAGCCAATTAACTTCTTTTGACAAGCTGTTTTTATTCCTGCCCGCGGCTTTATTTTTCGAAGAGGCATTCGTGTTGTTTGCAGGGTCGTATTGCCTGCCTAGTTCAAAAAGCTGAATATCCTCAATCCCCCTGTTAATGTTTTTTTGAATAGAGGTCATCAACCCCGGTATCAGGCTTTTTCTCATAACCCGCCACTCATTGTTTATAGGGTTTTGCAGGAACACATTATCGGTTTCAAAATCCTTGCTGTTATTTTGAAAAAACCTCTGCATTTCATCGCTGATAAAAGCGTAGTTAATTGCCTCGCAAAAACCTTTCCCTTTAAAATAGTTTTTTACTTCCTTCTCAAAGGTGTAACGCTTATTCAGGTTCACTCTGCCAATCCTGTATTCAGGACTCTTTGCTTCAATATTGTCATAACCATGAAGCCGGATAATCTCTTCAATCAAATCAATTTCCCTTGTAATATCCCGTCGCCAGGAAGGTACTTTAATCTTAAACTCTCCTTTTTGTTTTTGTAAAACAGAAAAGCCAAGTTTTTCCACATAGTCTTTCACTTCAATGTCGGAAAGGTTTGTTCCCAAAATCTTATTTACCCTGTCCAGCCGCAAAGTTATTTCCGGAGATGATATAATTGATGGATATATATCAACAATGCCTTTCGTGGCTTTTCCACCTGCCAGTTTTAAGATTAATCCAGCGGCCCGGTTTGATGCCTTTAAAACATTCTCGGGATCTGCTCCCCGTTCAAAACGGAAAGAAGATTCAGTCTGCAAACCAAGTTTTTTCGAAGTACGGCGGATTTGTGTCGGCTCGAAATAAGCGCTTTCCAGAAGAATATTAGTCGTTTTATCCGATACCTCTGTATTCTTGCCGCCTATTACACCTGCCAGGGCTATTGGCCTCTCCGCGTCGGCAATAACAAGCATGGAATCTTTTATGTCACAGGTGGTATTATCAAGGGTTACAAACTTTTCTCCATTAATGCCGCGCCGCACCACGACCCTGTTTTCTTTTAACAAATCGTAATCAAACGCGTGAAGCGGGTGCCCGATCTCATGCAAAACAAAATTTGTGATGTCCACGATATTATTAATGGACCTGATATTGATGGAATTCAACTTATCCACCAGCCATTTAGGGGAAGGGCCTACTTTAACTCCCTCAATGACTCTCGCTGAATAACGAGGGCACAGATGTTTATCCTCTATGGCAACTGACGTTACCTTTTTGATATCCTTTCCGTCCTCTTTTATCGTACAGTCCGGGTATTTTACCGGACCCCCGGTGAGGGCGGATACTTCCCGTGCTATTCCAATAAAACTGAGGCAGTCAGGCCGGTTTGGAGTTATATTAATCTCCAGCAGGGCGTCGGACTTGCCTTTTTCTTTTAGGTTTTCAACTTCCAGTCCCGCGAGAGTTAATTTATTGGAGAGTTCTTCAGGAGAGAGATCAAAATCAATATATTCTTTAAGCCAGGAATAATTAATATTCATAGCCCAATATTGTAATCACCGCGTATAATAAAGTCAAACCGGCTTTTGGTTCGGTAGTGGGTTATTTTGGCGGGATGATATATAGCTATAATAGATTAAATTCTTTTTTGACCACCGCCCCGCACAAAGCCTTATTAAAAGTGTCTTTGTGCTTCCCCTCCTTACCAAGGAGGGGCTTAAGGGGAGGTTAAATCTGTTTTATATTCGCTCACCAAGCACTTTTATTTAACAAATATCCGGAGTAATCATCCACTTAACAGACCATTCCTTATTTTCTTCATCCCGGACAAGCTTTATAATACAACTGTTTTGGAAACTTACAACATTCTGATTTTCATTTCCGCATAAAAGAGCGGAAGCCAGCTTGGCCATATAAGGCAAATGCCCGACAACCATAAGATTTTTATCGCTCCCTTGAATTTCATCCTTCATCGAAGAAATATCGTCCATAGGCGCAATGCCGTCCCGCTGTTTTAGTCCTGTAACGCTATTAATGCCTTCTGCAAGTCCATTTGCCGTCTGCTTTGCCCTGAGCTTATCGCTGTAATAAATAGTCTCCACGGAAATATCAAGTTTTTTTACAAACCCGGCTGTCTTTCGGACATTTGCAAAACCGGGATCCGTAAGTCCTCTTTCCGGATCTTCTTCTTTGGTCTTTGATTCCGCGTGCTGTACCAGGTAAAGTTCCATAACAAGTTACTATTTAATAAGAAAAGAAAATGGCTTTAATCCCCCGGCCCATTAAAACAACCCAAATTAGAGTATAGAACCACTGGTCTTTTAATATGACTTTGAAATTCTGGTTATCAGCCCTGTTAATTAGTATTTTGAGGGGTTAATAAAGTAAACATAATAAGCGGGATAAACTACGTGAAAATTAGCAGTTAGCTGATAGCAGTACGCTGAAAGCTGATTTACACAAAACAGCGACTCACTGTTTCACGTCGATATGAAAGCGATTGTTATATTTCTTATAAGTAATCATCTTATTTGTAGATGTCTCGTCTATACCCAATCCTTAAAACGAGAACATCTTTTTCAATAATTGCATAGATAACTCGATAATTTCCAACTCGATATTTCCGAAGTCCAGCAAACTGACCCTTTAGGACAGGATAAGTCTCTGCTTTTTTTGAAAGGTTCTTTTCAAGCTGCTTTATAATTCCGCGAGCTTCCGTTTTGCTCAATTTTTTAAGATCACGGCGGACAGATTTTTTGTAAACAACATTATAAGCCAAAGGATTTTTTAAGTTCTTTGTTAGAAATTATTGGATCGGTTTTGTCGTGTAAGCGGTCAAGAGCTATCTGAAGATCAGCATAGTCTTCAATATAAGACTCAAGTGCTTTTTGAATAATAAAAGACCGTGGCCTCTCCGTTTCCTTAGAAACACTGTTCAGTTGTTTAGCCAATTCATCGGGAATCCTAATTGATATAGCTGTACTCATATTGAACCTCCTGTATGTTTTGTATTACATTGTATGCAATTGATGCGTTGATTGCAAATGTTTTAAGAAATATAACAAGAGAAGCCACTGGCTGCGAACAAAATATAAAGAAACTATTGTAATACAAAAAACATGTTAGCAGCAGGTACTTAGAATTTGAAACCTGCTGTTCGCTGTCTTATGGAGTGAATGGTTATAAGCTTATTTAAAGGATCAAGCTCTGCTTTCCCATTTTTTGGGTTCTCGCTTAGCATGAAATATAGCAGTAACAATAATCAAATCGTTTTCTGTGAAGTAAAATATTCCGTATGGAAATCGGTGAATTAAGGCTCTAGCGTAAGTTTATCACGAAAAAACAAAAAAGCCTCGTAACTGTTTTAAGATAA
>CBDUII010000017.1:0-15934 GCA_965367285.1 uncultured bacterium | reverse complement strand
AGAATGACTTGGGTAAAAGTTGTATTTACCAGTTATCTTTTCTTATGGCGTTTTTTAGGCCATGGATCAGGAAAGTTAATAAATACTTCGGTCAGCTCGTTATCCCGGATAGAATCAGCAAGGACTTTTTTTGCATTCGCGTAAATAATAATGATATTTTTTATGCTGTATTTTTTTATTCTTTTTGCTAAAGACCGTATTCCTTTGTGATATAGCTCAATTCCGATAAAATCAGCATCAGGTTCCTCCTGTGCTTTATCAAATATGAAAGTCCCGTTCCCAAAACCAATTTCAACCTTCAGAGGTCTTTTTGAATCGGGAAATAATGACCTTACATCTATCTTCCCATTGGTTCCATCAAAAACAGGATGTTCAAAGATTATCATCAGTAATTATTTAAACTATGTGGATTTCACTGCCGGTTCCAGGTTGAACCTGGAGCATGCAGGATATAATTTATGGCATTGTTTCATTCGAGGAGTTTTATCAGAATCTAACCGAATAGATCCGAATGACTTCCTGTCCTAATAAGGCACAGCTCGCTTCCATCTATTCGGTAAATAAGGAGCCAATCAGGTTCAATGTGGCATTCCCGGCAATCTTTCAAGGTGCCTTTAAGCTGATGATCTTTGTTTTCCGGTGGGAGTTTATCTGCGTTGACCAGACGATGAATGATGCTTTTAAGTTTGTTAATATCTTTACGGCGTCTAATTACACGCTTTACATCCTTTTTAAATTGGTTATCTCGCCTGATTGACCTCAAGATAGTTAAATTCCGAGGTCATCAAAAAATTTCCGTGGAGTAGTGAATGTTTTCCCCTTTCCACGCCTTGAATTATTAATGGCTTTCATGGTTTTTTCATTTGGAATTTGAAGATCAAATGGCAAGCCCTGTTGAGCAATTACCTGCCGATAGAACAATTCAAATGATTTTGAAACCGACAAACCGAGTTTACGAAGTATACCTTCCGCTTCTTTCTTAATTTCAGGGGCTATCAAAGCTCTGGCTGTAGCTGTTTTTGTTGTTCCCATTTATCATTCTCCTTTATTTGGATTTATAGCATATTATATGCTAACAGGCAAAAAATTTCAGTCAAAATAATTTTATTTCATAAAGTAATAGAAAGTCTGAAAAATCCACAAAATTCATTACCGTGGGTGGGAAAGATGCTTTATTTTCTCATTAAAAAAAATGATTGATTTATAACCAGTAGAGCAAAGGCAGAATAGCTCAATTAGCTATTCTGCCTTTACTCTACTGAGCTTCGTGGTAAAAATTTTGGTTACGGCGGAGCTGGACTGTGTTTTCTGCGGTAAAATGTATTATTATACCGATTCGATTCCAACAACTTTATATCCTGTGTTTTCAATTTCTGTTTTAAATTGTTCATCAGGAACTTCCCTCTCCGTGGTTACAGTGACCATTTTTTCATCAAGGTTTACATCCACCTCGCTTACGCCATCCATAGCTGATAATGCTTTGTTAACCCGTCCCACGCAATGGCCGCAGGTCATTCCTTCAATATTAATTTTCTTTTTCATAACCAACCCTCCTTCAAATTATAGTTATTAGTTAATGTTTATCAGTTGTCTGTAACAAGTATATTTCTGTGTGTTGCCGGGTTGTAATCTTTATCAAGAAAGAATTCAGTCCAGCCTGTTTATCCTGTCAAAAGTGGTTTGGCTCAAACTTTATCAATCGCAAAGCAGTAGTAACTACTGAAATTGAACTGAATGCCATGGCTGCTGCCGCGAATATAGGATTAATCAAAGGACCGCCGAAAATAAAAAGCAGTCCGGCTGCTACGGGAATGCCTGCTGTGTTATAACCGAAAGCCCAGAAAAGGTTTTGTTTTATAATGCGAATAGTACTCTTACTGAGATCCAAAGCCGTTACCACGTCCATCAGATCGCTTTTCATCAAAACGATGTCTGCTGACTCCATGGCAACGTCTGTGCCGGAACCTATTGCAATACCCACATCAGCCTGCATCAGAGCAGGAGCGTCGTTGACGCCATCTCCGACCATTCCCACTTTTTTGTTTTGGCTCTGCAATTTTTTAACTTCACTTGCTTTATCCCCGGGTAAAACTTCGGCAAGTACTATGTCTATATTCACGTTTTTTGCGATAGCCTCAGCCGTAGCTCTATTATCACCGGTAATCATGGCTACTTCTATTCCCATATTATGGAGACGTCGAATGGCATCCACGCTGCTTTTCTTAACCACATCCGCTACTGCCACCAGTCCTTCCAGTTTTCCATCTACCGCCAAATACATAGGGGTCTTTCCCAGTGAAGCAAGGCGTTCCGCTTCATCTTTCAGGGTGATTTCTATTTTTTCATCAGTCATTAATTTTAGATTCCCTAAAAATATTTTGTGTCTTTCTATTTCACCTTCAATTCCTCTACCCGGCAGAGCCTGAAAATTTGAAATTTCCGGTAGAAAAAGCTTTTGTTCTTCAGCTCTTTGAAGAATTGCCTCTCCTAACGGGTGTTCAGATGGTTTTTCCGCTGCTGCCGCCCACCGCAGGATATCTTCTTCTTTATATTTCCCTGCTGATACGATATCCGTTACCTGTGGTTTGCCCTCTGTGATGGTTCCGGTCTTGTCAAATACTATCGTATCGAGTTTATGAGCTGTTTCCAGGGCTTCTCCACCCTTGATCAAAACACCAAGCTCAGCACCTTTTCCTGTACCGACCATAATGGCTGTGGGGGTAGCAAGACCCAGGGCACAGGGGCAGGCTATGATTAATACCGATATAAATATAGTTAACGCAAACAGGGTAGACTGGCCTGCTATAAACCATGCGACTCCGGAAAGGACGGCAATGAAAATAACAATAGGAACAAAATATCCGGCAATCACATCTGCAAGTTTTGAGATAGGCGCTTTTGATCCCTGTGCGTCTTCTACAAGTTTAATGATCTGAGCCAGGGCAGTATCTTTTCCCACCCGCATGGTCTCAAAACGGATCGACCCGCATTTATTGATTGTGCCTCCCGTTACCTGGTCTCCAGGATTTTTTTCTGCCGGAATACTCTCTCCTGTCAGCATGGATTCATCTACTGAAGTACTGCCGGAAATGACTTTACCATCTACGGGTATTTTTTCTCCCGGTTTAAAGATAATAACGTCTTTTACCTCAACCTCCTCTATAGGGATAGTTATTTCCTTACCGTCCTGAATTAAAAGGGCTGTTTTTGGCTGAAGTCCCATCAGTTTTTTTATGGCTTCAGAGGTCTTTCCTTTACTTATTGATTCCAGGTATTTCCCCAAAAGAATAAGAGCAATAATAACTCCCGCTGTTTCAAAGTAGAGGTTGTTTACATACTGGATATGCCCCCTAAAAATTTGTATGGTTCCGAAAACTCCGTAAATAATCGCTGCCCCTGTTCCAATAGCAATGAGAGAATCCATGTTAGGATGGCCCTTGATAAGGTTTGGGAAACCGCTCAGGTAAAATCTATACCCCGCAGTGGCGATTGGAATGGTTAGCAGGAGTTGAATTAAGGCAAAGTTAAATGGATTATGTTCAGGGGAAATAACCTGCGGAATAGGCAGCCCAATCATATGCCCCATAGCTATATAAAGCAGGGGAATGGAAAGACTAATGGTTAATATTAATTTAATCTTCAGAACTCTGGTTTCTCTTTTACGGTATTCTTTTTCCGCGTCTTCAGTATCTTTTTGTTCAATATTTAGGGGTTCATATCCAGCGTCTACGATGACTTTTTTTATTTCTGAAAGACGGGTAATAGACGAATAGTAATCCACGGCTGCTTTTTCCGTGGCAAAATTAACCGCAACCTTTGATACTCCATTTAAGGCTCCGACAGCTTTTTCAATGGCTGATACACAGGAAGCGCAGGTCATTCCCCTGATTGGAATGATTACCTTTTGAGATGAGATTTTTTTCTTTACACCATATCCGGCGTCTTCCACTGCCCGGATAATTTGCTGGATGCCAGTATCATTTGAATAGGAGACAGTTAATTTTTCCGTGGCAAAATTTACAGATGATGATACAATCCCCGGGATTTTCGCCACACTCCGCTCAATGGCTGAGGCACAGGCTGCACAGGTCATCCCGGTAATCCCTAATGTTTCTTGTTTATGATCCATATCTGGTTAACCTCTGCCATAGTGTTGAAAAAGGTTCCTGTATAAATATAATATACCCCCAGGGGGTATGTCAAGGTATTTCTAAATTTTTTTTATGGGTACTTCTGAAAGCTGGTTAAATAAGTTTGCAGTAACCGATGGGAATCGGCTGACAGTACAGGGAAACCATTAAGTTAGGCCTTCGGCAACTTTTCTAATGTCAAATATGTCAATCGATTGCAATGCAGTTGTCCATCCTCTGGATTCCCGCTAAAGGCACGCGGGAATGACATACAGGGGTTGGTCATTCCTGCATGCTTTTAGCAGGAATCCATAAACATTGTAAATTACCTATACATTAAATTAAACCCATGTCACATGGGTTATTACGGACCTTGAGATAAAAATGATATTTTATATTCCTGACATGGTGAAAATGCTATGTGATAGAATAATCAAAACATGAGAATCAAATAGAATGGATAAAAGAAGGCAAATTTTTAAATTTATTTAGATTTTCGCAGATTTTTGTATATACTTCTCCTTTTGCTTTTTAAGCATTTATTAAAATTACCTGAAAAACCAGTAAAATCTGTTTTTGTTAAGGTATTTTTTGCTATAAGCTTTTATAAATCAGCAAGTTTAGTATAGAGCCATCCAAATGCATAAGCAAAAACAAAGCCAATTATGACGGCTTCAATTGTGCCAGTAATAATTCCTCCGAAGCTCAATGAAAAAAACATGTGCCACTTGCTCATCATATCAACTGCTCCCATGTAAAATCCAAAATTCCCCAAAATACCTAACAAAACCATTATAACCGCAGAAATAATTGCTCCTGCATATCCAAATGCTAATGGATTTAATTTGGAACCAACCATTTTCTCACCCCCTTTCTTTAAATAAAGTACTCATTCTTTGCCTGAGCAAACCGCATTATTTTTTAGTAGACAAATGTCCTTATATTATTAATATGTATGCGCTTTTGTATTATTTCAAGGTTTTCTGAGTTAATCGGTGGGTAGATTCTAAATATTCGTTGCCGGAATAAAATTATCTTTCTCTACATACTCATTACTTATTACATAGGACTCATTCAGGCCAATTTTTTTGCAGATTTTGTTAAGTTTCCGTAAAGTGCTCTCTAATCCTCTTATTTTAACCTCAACACCTATCCGTTCGTTAAGGATAAAATCTATTTCCGCGCCACTTCTTTTTTGATAGTAGTTGACCTTGCCAAACTTTCTCAAATTATTGAATACACAGTTTTCAAACAGACGCTCCTCATCGACCTTTGCAAAAAGGTTTACCATTCCATGATCACAGAAATAAACCTTTTTAGTTCCACTTATCTCTCGATTAACGTCGCGTGAAAAAGGAGAAACAAGTCTGATAAAATAGGTCTCTTTTAAAAAGGAAAGATAAGAATAGATTGTCATTCTTGAGACGCCAACCTCTGAGGAAAGTTGGGTAATGTCGAGTCTCTGTCCTGCCCCCTGGGCAAGAAGTAGAACTAAATTCCTGAATGAATTGACTTTACTGAAACCAGCCAAATTTTTAACGTCTTTTTCAAAATAGGATTTAAAAATATTATTTAGTTTTGATATTTTTTCACCTCTATTATTTGCCAAAACAACTTCTGGGAAGCCGCCGAATTCTAGATACTCATCATAGAGTTTTTTTGTCTTTTCAAAAAACAGTGAGTTTTTATTTCTGTTTTTTTGATCTAAAGATGTTCCAGGCTTTCCCTCTTTATCTTTAAAAATTAGAAATTCTTCAAATGTCAGAGGAAATAACTCAAAAGTAAATTTTCTCCCTGCTAAATTTCCATGGGAAAGGTTTTTTATATAAAAACTGCTTGAACTGATGAGAAAAAATTTAATCTTGTAATGATCGTACAAATACTTAATGGGCCTGATTGCTTCCGGTTTAGCCTGGATTTCGTCCAGAAAGATATACATTTTATTTTGAGGGTTAAGTCCATGCTCTGTTAAATTTGAAAGAATATTGTTGTAATCTTTTTCTTCAAAAATGCGTTGTTCAAGGGGGTTTTCCAGATCAATAAAAACTTTGTTTTTGCCTGGGATTTTATCAAAGAGAATCGAAAGAAGCGTGGTTTTCCCTACACGGCGCATACCGGTTAAGACAATGATTTCTCTGGTACTTATATGTGTTTCCAAAATTTCCAAAAGCTTTCTTGGATAAAACATGTAAATAGTTTATAAATTTAGTATAAATTTGTCAAGTGATAATTTACAATATTGACTAATTGAGATTCAATTTGCCATCTTGGAAAAAAAATATATCGAGAAAAGGTTGCAGCTAATTAGACTACAACTGTCCTATTAAGGACTTAAGGAAATTTTTACTCAATTTATTTGGTATATTGTGAGTTAATTTATTGATCAAGGGAAATGTTTAGTGTAGTATCTTAAGTAGTGTCCGGTTAGAAAATTGCGTAAGCCGACTTTGTCATGCTAGAATGCTTTTATCGGGCATCCAGTAGTTCGGTTTCTTCATAGATTCCAGCTAAAGCTTGTCCTCGCACGGTTTAAGCGGGGAGCATGCGGAAATGACAGTTTTTATGTGATAAAACCAGTGTGTAAAAACCTAACCGGACAATGCTGGTAATATCTATAACATTTATAAAAACAGGCAAGGCATTAATAGTTAATTTAATGGAAAAAAATAACAAAAAGATTTTAAACAGGTTAAGGAGAATTGAGGGGCAGATCCGTGGTATTCATGAAATGGTAAAGAATAATCGCTATTGTATGGATGTGCTGACTCAATTGTCTTCTGTCTCATCGGCCGTTAACCGTGTAGAAGACATTATTCTTCGCAGACATCTTGATTCCTGTGTCTCCTCTGCCATACAAAGCGGTAAGGAAATTGATAACAAATAGAAACTGGAAGAATTAATGGGTTTTTGAAGCAGATTCAGGAAATGCGAGTTTTTTTGTAGTTTATTATAAAATATAACACGGATTTAACGGATGAAACGGATTGGTATGATTTTTATCCTGATCATCCTGTTATCCGGTCTAATCTTTTAATTTAGTTAAAGCATCCAATACCATCTCCGGTTTTAAATCATTCAAGCAATTCAAATGTTCGAGGGGGCATTCGCGTTTAAAACAGGGACTGCATGATAATCCTAAATATAAAATATCTGCCTTGCTGCTCAATGGCGGTGTATGTTCAGGATCTGATGAGCCATAGATTGCGATGGTATGGCGTTCTAATGCGGCTGCTATGTGCATCAAACCGGAATCGTTAGTGACCACGGCTTTAGTTGAAGACATCAGGTCAATCGATTCTGTAAGACTTGTTTTTCCGGCAAGGTCCAAACAGCGGTTTTGCGTCATGGTCTGTATTTCGCATGTGATAGAGGTATCTTTTTCCGATCCAAACAACCAGACATGCCAGCCCTCTTTAAGTTTTTCATTAGCTACTGTGGCAAAATATTTAGCAGGCCAGCGTTTTGCTGATCCGTATTCCGCCCCCGGACAAAGTCCTAATATGGATGAGGCAGGGACTTGCTGATCTAAACTGGCAAGGATTGCAGAAATATTTTGAGGTTCAACCACAAGGGAAGGGAAGGGCACTTTAGAGGGTATGCTCTCTCCCTGTTCCAGAGCTAAAAAAATAAATCGATCTATTGTACGGGGCTGTGTTTCTTTATTCAGTTTTCGAATATCATTCAACAGTCCCCAGCGCATTTCTCCAAAAAAACCGGTACGACGTTTCGCGCGAGCGATAAATGGAATAATAGCTGATTTAAAAGAACGAGGTAATATTAAGGCATGGTTGTATTGTTGCTTTCGCAAATCATAGCCGATACGCCTTCTCAAGCCAAGCAATAATTTGCCATGTGATTGTGGTAAAGGGATAGCATTATTCACTTCAGGCATACGTGTCAATATAGGTATCGTCCAGTCAGGTGCGACAACATCAATCGCAGCTTGCGAATTTCGTGTTTTAATGAATTTAAAGAGAGACTGGGCAATTACCATATCTCCAATCCATGAGGGGCCGACAACCAGGAATTTAATCGGATTTTTTGTCAATTTACAAATACCTGCCTGATGTTCCGGGAAGTTTTCCTGACATGGTCAAATGACAGAGAGAAAAGTCGAACCTGACCGGATCTGCAGGGTCAAGTAGCTTCAGAGTTTCAGTAATTTCTCTTGCCATTTCCCATGACGGATTTTTTCTTTTTGATAAAGAAAGATAATTTGCCGCTCTCGATATGTGGACGTCAAGGGGAATGATGAGTTTGGAAGGGGGAATCTTATTCCAAATTCCAAAGTCAACTTCGTCTCCATTCCTAACCATCCACCTTAGAAAGAGGTTTAATCTTTTACAGGGGCTGCCTTTCATAGGAGACGGGAAAAGAAATAAATAGCTTCTGGGATAAATTTTTTTGCCATAAACAGGCATTGTGTCTATAGAACAAAAAAAATCGGTCATCTGCGATAAAGCAATTTTAAGATCACCCTGTGATTTTTTATAAAAGGAGTAAAACATTTGTTTTAAAGAACCATGTTCCCTGCAAATTATGTGCATGCCATAGATCATGCAGGCGATGTCTATCCCGCGCGTCATCCGGTAGTTCAGCTTTTTAAACTTGTGCAGTTCACGCTTCGGAGAAAATTTCATTACGTATTGGTAAGGTTTGCCTCCCATCGCTGTTAATATATTTTCAATGACCGGTTTAAAAAGATCAATTCGACCGTAAGCAAGGGAAGAAGCAATTAATCCAACTATTTCTATGTCTCTTGGATTTTTATATTTGTGAAGAAACTCAACAGGGTCCCGCTTAATATATTTTTTGAAATCAACCTGACAATACAGTTTCTCTAAAATATTTGCGAGTTTTATTTTATGAGTCTTTTTCATTTTATTTAATCTCACTCAGTGGGTTTAATTCCCAGCAGTTTGCTGCGATTCCATATTTATTTTTGCTTTTGATGCCCCGTCTGCTTGCAACGGGGTAGTTCATTTAATCTGTATTACGATTTTGCAACAGCGTGTTTTTTTAGGCACTGTTTAGCTCTTTCTTTTTACAGCGCCTTATGCAAGGCTTAGCAAAGTTTTTGTTGACTGTTTTGAGCGGCAGCTCTATTTGATTTCGGCTATCCATGGTCTCAACCCTTCGGGTGGCTTTCCTTTGGAATCCGTCCAATTCGGCTTTCCTGCCGAATTGTGGTTGCGGCCCTGCCGCGCTGTGTTTCACCACAGCAAACTTTATCAAATGATTTAAGACGACAAATTAAAGCTAACTTGAGGATGGTATAAATTATTTTAATGCCGGCACGAACAGTGCCGGAAAAAGTTCCTGTAATTTTAGATACGCCAATTCTTTTTCTGTAACTGACAGGCACTTCATTTATCCTTAAATTGTGAAAAACTGCCTTTGCCTGCATCTCAACATTCCACCCAAAGGTAGTATCTTGCATATTCATTTTTAGCAGCTTTTGAAAACGTATTGCTCTAAAAGGACCGCAATCTGTATAACGAAAACCAAAAAACCATTTAATTAACAATGCGGCAAATTTGTTGCCTATAAGAGCCTGCGGCAAAATAGCCCCGGGTTCTCTTTTGCCCGGCATTCGCGAGCCAGGAACAAAATCATGTTGGTCATTAATAATAGGGTTGACAAGGGAGTGCATCTCTTGTGGAAAATCGCTATAATCGGCGTCAAGAAAGACGATTATGTCCGGAGATTTACTTTTAAAAAAATCGATTCCTTTTAAACAGGCTCTGCCGTAGCCTTTGCGGGGTTCATTGATGACCGGAACACCAATATCTTTACAAATTTTTTCTGTTTTATCGGAACTTCCGTTATTTACGACTACAAGATTGTGTGAGAGAGCCTTTGGAATATCACCAATGACGAGAGAGATTGATTTTTCTTCATTAAAGGCTGGAATAACAATTGCTGTTTTCATGCACCAAAAACGTCTCGAAAATCCACAAATTATTGAATATAAATAGGTTCTTTTTAGCCTTCCCCGCACTTTCAAAATCAATTCCCATTTTTTATAGCAGGCACTGAAATAACAACTTTAGAAAGTGCGGGGTTGCCCCATTCAAGGAATTATTCCGATATTCCAATTGGCACGAAGTGCCTAAGTTCTTCTCAGTTCAACCAGGATAACTTTTCGTGAATCCGCTTTTTCAATAGTAATCTGATAATCTTCCAATTTTAATACCTCTCCGTTTTTCGGAATTTTTCCCATTTTATGAATTACAAAGCCGGCAATAGTCTCATAATCACCTGAGGGCAGAGCTATACCGATATTTTCTTTAATTGCATCGATTTCCATTGTTCCTTTAATTTCATAACAATTATCTCTTTTTTCAACATAAAAATGAGAAGTTCTTTCAAACTCGTCCTGGATTTCTCCCACAAGCTCCTCCAAAATATCTTCTATTGTTATAATGCCAATTGCAGCGCCGTACTCATCTACAACCACTGCCATGTGATTCCCTTTTATCTGCAATTCTTCTAACAGGTCGTCCACCTTTTTGCTCTCAGGAACATAATAGATCGGTCGAATTATTTTTTTTATTCCATATTCGTTTTCCGGCAGGCTTAAAAGATCGAATGTATGAAGAATGCCTGTAATATTATAAATACGATCTTTAAATACAGGCATCCGGGAGAATGCGCTTTCCTGTGCCCTTCTGCTAGCGTAGCGGGCAGAGGCAGTTTCCTCAAGAGCAATTAAATTGATCAAGGGAACCATACATTCATCTGCAGTGGTATCCCTGAAATCAAATATCTTTTGAATGATTTTCTTATCATCATGATCAAGTTCCGACTGCTCTTTCCCCGGCATCGATAGAGCACGCAGTTCCTCTCGAGTGATAAAATGTTTTTTTAAGCCTTCTTTACCCGATGAGAAGGCCAGGGTGTAATTTGTCATTTTTGAGATAAGTTCAACAACAGGGTAGAAGATTTTTAACGCAATTTGAAGCGGCCGGATAATTGCCGTAGAAATGCTATCCGCTTTCTGCTGAAAGATAGTTTTTGGGATAATTTCACCAAACAGGAGTATGATGGGAAACATAATGATGGCGGCATAAAAATCTCCCAGCTCTCCGAACAAGTCTACGAAGTAAGCAGTAACAACAGCAGTACTGCTTACCATGGACAAATGGTATCCTAATTAAGTATACTCGAATAGGCTCTCCTGTTTGTTACATAATTCTTCCACGCTTTTGGCTGCTTTTGATCCGGATTCCGATAGGTGCTTGAGTTTTAATCTATTAACGGAAATCAGGGCTAATTCAGAGCCGGAAAAAAAACCTTCCAGCAACAAACAAAATATAACGATAATAATAACAGCAGTAAGTTCCATAATATTAAGATTGTAAGTTTTCTGATTTCTTATTTAACTCCGGATTTTTATCAGTGTCTGTTTTTTTCTCCATGATGATTTTTAAAATACGAGGTCCTTTGATTTTTTCCACTGTGAACTTAAAATTTTCATGCGTAACAGATTCTCCCCAGAGGGGAACCCTTCCAAACAGCCCGAAAACAAATCCTCCAATACTTGCAAATTCATCTTCAGGTAAAGAAGCCTTAAACTCCTTGTTAAATTCCTCTACTTTTAGCATGGATGATAAAGAGTATTTGAAATCATTTTTCTTAATAATAAGAGACTCATCCTTTCTCATTTCACTTTTTATGTCGCCGACTAATTCTTCAAGCACATCTTCTAGAGTGACCAATCCTGCCAATGCTCCATATTCATCGAGCACAATTGCAATATGCTTTTTGTTGTTTTTAAATTCTTTTAGAAGTTCGTGCATTTTTTTTGAACCCGGAATAACAAATGGAGAATGAATTAGTTCCCTTAATTTTATATTAGATTTCTGTTTGTGGTTGAATCGCTGAAGATCTTTTACGTAAAGGATGCCTGTAATGTTATCAGGGCTTTTTTCATAAACCGGAATCCGTGAAAAAAAATTCTCCAGAATTTTTGGGAAGACAGTTTTCAGATCATCATCAACGTTTACAGAAAAGATGTCCACCCTCGGAGTCATCACCTCTTCAGCCGTTGTTTCACCAAACCGAATCACATTATGGATCATTTCCTTTTCATCCGATTCCAGAACTCCTTCGTTCTCCCCTACGGACACAAGCGTATGAAACTCTTTTTCTGTAATGATATGGTTGTTGCTTGCCTGGCTTCCCAGAAGGGCAACTACTGTTTGAGTTATGCGGGTTATTATCCACTGTGCAGGGAAAACAAAAATATAAAAAAACTTTAACAGACGGGAGACAAGAATAGAAAACTTTTCGGCGTGCCTTATAGTAAATGTTTTGGGAGTGATTTCACCAAAAAAGAGTAAAAGGAATGTGCCGAGACCAATTGCCAGGGCAATTCCTTTATTCCCAAAAAAACTGATGGAAATAGAAGTAACAAGAGCAACAACCCCAACATTTACCAGTTCATTCCCAACATAAATAGTTACCATCAGCTTTTTGGGGTCTTCAAGCAATGAGGCAACCAACTGTCCGGAATATTTACTGCTCTCTTTTAAATTGTCTATAGTAATACGGTTTAAAGAGAAAAAAGCAGCCTCGCAGCCTGAAAAAAAGGCGGAGCAGATGAGCAAGATTACCAATAGAACAAATCGAATTATTAACGATTCATCCAAAAAATATAGAGCCTCCTTAATATGTTAATAATAATTTCACTGTTATGTATAACAGCAATAAATGACTGTGAACAAATAAACTTTAAAATTTATTGCAAAATCTGATATCCGCAATCTAAAATTCATTTGTCCTCTTATATCTTACTAAAGTCTGATACATAACAAAACAGCTTATTAGTGCAGCTATAATCCCGGGAACTATAGTTCCCGGTTAAAAATGGCACCGGCATCGTTTTCAAATATGTCAGCAGTTCATCTTTTCCCGGTCTTTCAAGAATGCAGGAAGAACCATTTTGCAGGAGAAAACTGCCAAAACAAATACTGGCCCCGTAAACAAGTAACATGGTCCAGGGATTATTGAACAGTGTTCCGACAATAATAACGGCTAAATTTAACTCAAAGAACCACGCTGCAGCCACAGCGGATATGGTATGAAGTCCTATAGTGGGGGGAAAAGCTATAAAAATACCTGCGGCAAAAGCAAGGGCAATACGATGGGGGGGGGCATTGAGAGAGAAAAAGTGACGAAATCTGGTTTTGATGGCTTCGCGAAAAATCATTGAGCTGAAGTATTATACATTAAAAAGATCAAAAATTTCAACATTTTTTAAAATGATTATATCCCTTTTGGGGCAGGGGCTCTTCTTTTCCATCCGGGGAAACCAGAATGATTCCACACTTTTTGTCCAATATCTCGCCGATATTTGTTATGGGGATTGTCATTCTATGCCATCGTTTTTGAAGCTGCGCAACTTTATTTTCCTTAATAGTGAAAAGGAGTTCATAGTCCTCCCCTCCAAAAAGAGCATAATCGAGTATATTTTTATTTATTGATTTCTTTAATTTCCTTAAACCGGGAGAAAAAGGAATTTTGTTGATATAAATCCTTGCCCCGCATTTACTTTCTTCGCATATTCGTTTAAGATCGGATGCTAGCCCATCACTAAGATCGATCATAGACGACACACCTATCTTTTCAGCTAAAATTTGCCCTTCTTTTAAGCGGGGTTTTGGGCAGAGATGCTTTTCGATCATCTTATTTTTTTTAATATGGTTTGATTTTTTTAAAATTTCCAAACCAGCGGCAGAATCACCTGAATTTCCTGTTACAAATATCTTATCTTTAATCCTGGCTCCAGCCCTTTGAATAAAGACATTTTTTTTGACCTCCCCAATGATGGTAATACTTATAATCAAACCATTGATAGATTTAGAGACATCTCCGCCGATAATACTGCAATTGTATTTTTTTGCCGTGTTTTCAAAGCCAGAGTAAAGTTCATCGATAAATTCAACCCGGGTGGAAATTGGCATCCCAAGAGAAATTAAAATATAAAGAGGACTGCCTCCCATAGCGGCTATATCACTTAAATTAACAGCTATAGATTTTTTACCTAACATTTCAGGGGAAATGTAATGTAAATCAAAATGAACATCTTCAATAAGGGTGTCTGCAGTGATAAGCAGGTCGTGGTCAGGTGCGGCAACAACAGCGCAATCATCTCCAACACCAAGTTTTATACGAGGAGAGCGTTTTTTTATTTTTCTACGCAATTTTTCTATTAGCCCAAACTCACCTATTTTACTTAAATCCATGAATATATTTTAATATATACTTCAACCTTAAATAAATGTTTTAATAACATTTCTGCTTCTATATAATACTAATAGGAGTAAGTAAATTTCAGATTGCAAATTGCAGATTTCAGATTCTTCTCGCAAAGAAAGTCTGAGAAGACGACTTGAATTTAGATTAATCTGCAATCTGTAATTTGAAATTTTTATAGATATCGATATCGGGGCGTGGCGCAGTCTGGTCTAGCGTGCTTGACTGGGGGTCAAGTGGTCGGAGGTTCAAATCCTCTCGCCCCGACTTTTTATCTCTTTTAAATCAAACGCTTAACTTTAAAAATCTTGTCCCTGACTGTCCATGGGAACAAGTTTCCACTTTAGTAGTTTTACTAAATTCTTAAAATATCCCATTTGGCTTTTTATATTTCATTATACCTTATACCACAAGTATCACAGAAAATTTTTAGCCTCAAAACCAATGGGGCTATCTATAGGGTTTTGCAAAGGAGGATTTAATGACAAGCACTATCCAGGCCGGTATATCAGCGAAAGGAAGAAGCGAACTACAGAAGCAAATAGATAGAAGAAGCTAAACAACTCAACCCATAACGCCCTTGTTTTCGGTTTTCTCTCATGAACCCGAAGGGCAGAGTTCCACGGGCTTGCCCGTGGGTGAATGTTAAATCGCCCGAAGGGCGTCGAGCAAAGCTCGAAATGGAGAAGGTGCCACGGGTTTACCCGTGGGACTCCACCTTAGTCTGTGCTTAGCTATACCTAAAAAGGAATAACGATATTGAGGAAGTAAAGAAGAAGAAAAAAATTCCAACCGAAACAGAAGTATTAGAAAGGGGGATGCCTGAAAGATTCAGACGTAAGAATGTAAAAAACCACGGCAACCAAAAAAAAGACCGTTAAAGCAAAAGCGATAATCTTTTTGAGTTTTTCATCCATGATTTGTTTTATAGATTATTAATTTTGTATTCTAACACGGGTAATAATGATAATGGATAATTATTTTCGATTATTTTTAAAAGAAAGGAGAATGAGAATAAAAATAAAAAAAGCGGCTTTCTAATGTGTTCGGAAATTATGACCCATGTATTACACATATGCCGGATTGGGATCGGCCCATACCCCCTCTTTCATCTATGGCCTTTTATGATTCTGGTAAGTTAAAGGCATAAGTAGAAATACCCCTGAAACGTCCAGGCTTGCCTTTGCTTTGGTCTCCATGTGCTCAGTAAATGAAGCCGAAAGAAGTCCTTGATTCTGAAACTAAATTAGCGGTATGTAATTACTATGTGAATCATGGTAGCAATTAAGAGAAAAACCGCAATAGCAAATAAAAATAACTTCTGTAATCCTTTGTTCATGGTTTTAATACTAACATAATAGGGGATTAATAAATCACAATTAATTTCATCGATTTAAAAGCAAATGACATACTCCCCGATGCTTTGCGTCGGGGAGTATGTTATCCAAAAAATTGTCAAGGGAAAAGTATAATGGATGGGAAATTTCGAACCAAAAAAAACTCAAAACAAGGTGCATATTTTATGTGCAATTTAGAGTAAGGAG
>CBDUII010000016.1:0-16014 GCA_965367285.1 uncultured bacterium | reverse complement strand
TGCGCCTGTAGCTCAGCTGGATAGAGCAACGGACTTCTAATCCGTAGGTCGCAGGTTCGAATCCTGCCAGGCGTACCATTTGTTAAGCTTTTTATGCTATTACCATGTAAAAGCTTGTTTTTTTAGTCGCAGTTTGGTTTTTCATTTTACTGCGACTTATGCAAAGCACAGCGCCTTATGTAAAGCTGAACAAATTTTTTTTGTTTGGTCACTGGAGCGGAAGCTCCATTCGGTTGCGGAGCCTCTCCACTTTATGCTATTTTAACCTGTGAATAATAACAATATTCTCCTCCCACATAAACGCGTTATATTCCCATTAGATGTTCCATCTCTCGATGAGGCAAAAAAATATATTCACCTTCTTAGAAACCATGTGGGAGTATTTAAAGTAGGACTGGAACTCTTTGCCAGTGAAGGTCCAAATGTTCTGAAGGTAATTGCAGACGAAACTCCTGCGAAAATATTTCTTGATTTGAAATTTCATGATATTCCGGAAACTGTCAGAAGGGCGCAAAGAGCAGCGAACGTACATGGAGCAGATTTTATAACGGTTCACTGCGATGAAGGAACAAGATTGTTGAAAACTGTAGTTGACAACGCAAAAGACAAAACCAGGGTATTGGGAATAACCGTTTTAACGAGCCTCTCAAAAGAAGATCTTATTGCTTCCGGCTTAAGGAAAGAACTGCAGGATCCTTTAAAGCTTGTCCTGCATAGAGCGGAAATAGCTGAAAGATCAGGCTGCGCTGGAGTAGTCTGTTCCGGCAAAGAAGTAAAAGCTATTAAAGAAAAATTTGGAAATGACTTTATTGTTGTGGTGCCGGGAGTACGCCCGTCATGGAGCAGAATATCAAATGATGACCAGTCAAGAATAACTACCCCTCATGAAGCAACCAATAATGGAGCCGATTATATAGTTGTCGGACGTCCTATTAGAGATGCGGACAATCCCATAGAAGCGGCAAAAAAAATCGCCGATGAAATAGCTAAAGCACTTGAAAATGTTTAGCAAGCGCGTTCCTCGCAGCTTGCTGCGGGGAGCTTCAAAAAACTAATTAACTGTCACATCTTCTCATTGACTTTTTCTCTTTTCACTTATAAAATTAATAACTATATGCGCTTAACACTTATAAATACAGTCTTTTTGGCAATAGCCATTTTTCTGTTTCAGTCAAATTCTTCCTTTGCTGAAAACAACCCTGTTCAATTATTGGGAGAAGAAATTGACGCTGTTCTTCAAAATTCCTGTCTGGCAGATGGGAATGCGGGTATTAAAGTTTTTTCATTAACTAAAGGGGATGTTATTTACCAGCGAAATTCCAGTCAGTTTTTCATTCCCGCTTCAAACATAAAACTCCTTACCTCTGCCGTAGCTTTAAAGGTATTGGGAGGAGAATATCAGTTTTTAACAACTGTCTCGACAGATGGTGAAATAAAAAACAATGTTCTCCATGGAAATCTGTATTTAAAAGGCTATGGAGATCCAAGACTGGTTTCAGAGGAACTATGGATGATAGTAAAAAACATCCGGAATCGCGGGATCAAAAGAATCAATGGAGATCTTATTGCCGATGATACCTTTTTTGATAACATACTTACAGGGGTCGGAGTAGGAAAAAATGGCGGTTCTGAACCCTATAACGCGAGAGTCAGTGCCCTTTCATTAAATTTTAATACAGTCACTATTTATGTGAATCCGGTAAAGAGAGTCGGCGCTCGTCCAATAGTAACGGTTGACCCGCCAACTAAATATATCAAAGTATCCAACAAAGCAAAAACCGCGGCTAAAGGAAAAGGTAACAATATTATCGTCGGCAGGGTAAACAGAGGAGGACACGATACTGTTTTTATCCGCGGTTCAATAAGAACACCGGGATACCATGCGTATCTCAATGTCTCCAACCCTACTTTGTATACCATTACAGTATTTAAGGAGTTTCTTGAAAAAGAAGGGATAAAAATTAGGGGGAATATTTATACAGCAAAGCAGCCCGAAGATGTAAAAAAACTGGTGATTCATAAATCAAGACCTCTATCTTTAATCATTCAGGACATGAATAAAATAAGTAACAATTTTATCGCAGAGCAGGTTTTAAAAACAGCGGGAGCAGAAAGATTTGGAGCGCCCGGCACAACACGTAAAGGACTGGACCTTATCAACCAGTTTATGGAAACACTCGGTTATCCTCCATCTTCTTATTCAGTAGTGGATGGTTCCGGATTGTCCAAACAAAACAGCCTCTCACCTGACCAAATAATCGATGTTTTAAAAAATATGTATTATGATTTTTCAGTCAGAGCGGAATACGTTGCTTCCCTTGGAATTATGGGAATCGATGGTTCACTGAAAAAAAGACTTAATAAATTTCAAAAAAGGAGATATATTCGCGCAAAAACCGGCACATTAAACGGAGCCAACAGTCTTTCAGGATATGTTGGCGCTGAAGGCGGAGAAGAATTAGCCTTTTCTATACTCATAAATTCAAGAAAATGCAATTGGAATAATAATATCAAAATGCAAAATAGTATAGTGGAAAAGCTTTCGGAATTTTCCAGAACAAAAATTGAAAACACTATCTTTACTAATACGGGCGACAAGCAATTAGCGATAACCCCTCAAATTTCATATAATACCTTACAATAATTGCTTTAAAGAGGGTGTATTCATTTTTCTCTGAGTAAGCTTCAGGTTCAAATGTCGCTTAAATGTCTGACCGGTAAAACCGGTGGTTTAATATGACAAACTATAACTGGATTTATTTCCCAGCCGACCAGACCAAATCCAATTCTCTTGCCGAACAACTGAAAATTTCTCATGTGACTGCCCAAATCCTCATTAACAGAAAGATAACCGATCCGCAAACAGCTCATACTTTTTTCAACTCTCCTCTAAAAGATCTGCACGATCCATTCCTTATGAAAGGTATGGATAAAGCAGTCAACAAGATTGTTTCTGTTATCGAAGAAATGATTTCCGGCCAACAGCAGAAGGCAAAGAATTCCCTGATAACAATTTATGGTGATTATGACGTCGACGGAACAACGGGCACGGTTCTACTAAAGACATTTTTTAAAGAAATAGGTGTTAATGTTCAATATTACATCCCTGAGAGACAATCGGAAGGATACGGATTCAATGTTGACGCGATCAGGAAGATAGCCGCCTCAGGCGCCCGTCTTATTATCTCTGTTGATTGCGGAATGAGTTCTTATGATGAAATTGTTGAAGCTAAAAATATCGGGATAGAAATTATCATAACCGATCACCACCAGGTGCCTGGAAAAATTCCTCCGGCTTATGCTGTTTTGAATCCTTCTCAGGAAGATTGTTCTTATCCTTATAAAGAGCTTAGCGGTGTTGGAGTAGCATTCAAGTTGATTACTGCACTCAGGAATAAACTAAGAGAGAACCCGTATTTTAAAGACAGGCTTCCTAATTTGAAAAAACATCTTGACCTTACTGCCCTTGGCACCATTGCCGATTTAGCTCCCATAACAGGAGAAAACCGTATCCTTGCCTATCATGGTTTGAAAGAAATAACCGGTACCCAGAAAATCGGGTTGACAGCTTTAAAGAAAATTGCAGGTTGCCTTAGCAAAGATATTAAAATAGCTGACGTCGGGTTTTTATTGGGACCACGGGTAAATGCGGCAGGAAGGCTTGAAACGGCGGACAGCGCTGTTAAACTTTTGATCTCTGAAGATAAAGAAGAAGCCGAAAAAATTGCTAAATGCCTGGATAAAACCAACAGGGAAAGACAGAATATCCAAAAAGAGATATTCAAAGAAGCAGTAGAATTGATGGACTCCAATCCTTACCTTAAAGATTCCTATACTACGGTTCTTGTTTCTGAAAACTGGCATCAGGGAGTGATCGGAGTTGTTGCTTCAAAGCTGTTAAGTAAATATTACAAGCCAACAATTTTAATTTCCCTTAACGGATCAAAAGGAAAAGCATCTGGCAGGAGCATAGAGGGATTTAATCTTTATGAAGGTATCAGTAAGTGCGGCCGTTTATTGGAAAAATATGGTGGACATGAAATGGCTGTGGGATTTTCTATTGAAAAAGATATGATTGAAGAATTTAAAAAAACATTTGAAGAAGAAACGCGTAATAGCATTAAAAACCCAAAAATATTTATCTCTCCATTAAATATAGACGAGATAGTTTCCATTGATGAAATATCAAAGAATTTATATAGAGAAATCGAAATGTTGGAACCATTCGGTTTTGGGAACGCGCGTCCTGTTCTTGCGGCAAAAAACGTAAGTTTGCCTTTCCCCCCAAATGTAGTTGGTAATAATGGAGATCATTTAAAAATGCGGATAAAAGGCAATAAGAACGTTGTTGAAGCGATTGGATTTAACATGGGTAATTTAATGCCGGAATTTGACTTTGAAGTCGACCGGTTTGATGTAGCATTCACTATCTCAATAAACCGCTGGAACGATAAAGAAACTCTACAACTCAAATTGAAGGATATCCGTTTGACGGAAGAGCAGCAACTAAAGTAAATACCATACCATTTGACACACCCACTTTATTTTGAAATTCCCCTCTTGAGAGGGGTGATCGATTCAGCGAGCCGGGTGTGTTACTTGAGAGGGGTTTTGTTGCAGAGAATAACTTATGAAAATTTACTACAATCCGAAACTCAAAAAACTTGCCCGGCATATAAATGAGTAAAAAAGAATCAACACTTCTGTTTCTTCATGGTTGGGCGACGGACAATCGGGCATGGACACAGCAGGTTAATAAATTTAAAAATCTCTATAAATGCCACAATGTAAATCTCCCGGGTCACGGTGGAAAAGAAAAATGGGATACGCCTACTCTTGGACCTCCTGTAAAAGAAGTTTTAACCCATTTTTCGCCTTCAAAGTACGACGGTTCATCTCATGAAGAAGTTACAGGTATCGGCTGGTCTCTCGGGGCTCAGGTACTCCTAACCGCCGCAATTGAAAATAAAATAAAATTCACTGGTCTTATCCTAATAGGTGCTACACCCTGTTTTGTAAAGAAAGATGATTTTCCATGGGCACAGCCGATGCCTGTTGTGAAAAAAATGATTAAGGATTTAAAGAAAAAGCCCCATGAAACTATCAAAAGATTTTACCAGCTGAATTTTACCGAAAATGAGAATAGGACAGAAAACGTGAAAAGTTTTATAAATAAATATACGCATAATGAAACAAATTTTAAGTTTAATGAAATAACCACAGGTCTTGAAGCGCTTTCTAAAATAGATTTAAGACATACATTAGCTTCACTCGATATCCCATTGCTTATTATTCATGGCAAGATGGACCAAATATGTCCTGTGGGAGCAGCTCATTACCTTGCGGAAAAGATCAAGGGAGCTGAACTGAAAGTTTTTGAAAAAGCGGGGCACGCCCCGTTTCTTACTGAAACAGCAGAATTCAACAAGCTGGTTATTGATTTCTTAAATAAATTATGAATACTTTTACTCTTGATAAAGAAATAATAAAAATATCTTTTTCAAAAGCAGCGTCCACTTACGACGCTTATTCAACGCTTCAAAAAGATGCGGCAAAGGATCTGTTGAAGCTGAAAGATAAAATCAATATCTTTCCTCTTAATACTAAATCTTATTTCGTGCTGGATATTGGGTGCGGTACAGGCGCCCTTGCTTTTTCTTTTAAAAATATTTGCCCGGATGCAAATCTCTTTGGGTGTGACTTTTCTTTACCCATGCTCTTTAAAGCAAAAGAGAATACACGGTATGGGAGCATCAAGTTTTTAACCTCAGACTGTGATGAACTTCCTTTTGTGGACTCTTTTTTCAGGCTTGCTATATCAAGTCTTACTTACCAGTGGGTACCGGATATTGCCCGTTCTTTCCAGGAGGTCCAGCGGGTTTTAAAATCGGGCGGACTTTTTCTTTTTTCTATCCCTGGTTCCCACACATTAGAGGAACTGCGAACAAGTTATAAAAAAACAGAAGATGCTCTTGGCCAAAACGGGCGTTTTATTTTTAAGAAATTCTATGACGTGGAGAATTTATCCAATAATCTTAAAAAGGCCGGTTTTGAAATTTTAGTAATTGAAAATGTGCTTAAGAAAAAAAATTATAAAAACCTGTGGGATCTTTTAAAAACGCTAAAGGCAACCGGTGCCTCTCCCCCATTTCCTAATGGTAACAAGAGTCTTGCGAGGGGGCTTTTTTTAAAAGAAATCTCAAAGACCTATCAAAAACATTTTCCTGCCTCTGATGGGACAGGTATCTCTGCTACCTATGACATTATTTACGCTGCCGCTAAAAAAATTACAATTTAAAAAATGGTTACTGAAAAAGAAATTTTAAAATTTATGCGGGAAAACGCTGCCAGATCTTTGAAAAGAAAAGAACTGGCCAGGGTTTTTAATATCAATTCTGACGACTATAGATTTTTTCGACAATTAGTGAAAGATATGGTTCAAGAGGGAACGCTGATTAAAATAAAAGGAGGCCGTTACGAGCTCCCGGAGAAAATGACCCTTATTACAGGCGCATTGCAGTGCCATCCCGACGGGTTCGGATTTGTTATCCCTGAAAAAGGGCATGAAGTATCAGAAACAAATGCAGGGGATATTTATGTCGGGCCGCGGAATATGAAAGACGCCATGCACGGCGATAAAGTTGTTTGCAGGGTGGAATCACGCGGTTACAAAGGAAAAGAGGAAGGCAGAATTATCCGTATTGTGGAACGGCGGTATGAAACCATGGTGGGGACCTTTGAAAGAGCCGGGAGTTTCGGCTTCGTTATTCCAAATGAAAGAAGAATAACAAAAGATATTTATATCCCAAATACATTTACAGGAAAGGCAAGAAAGGGACAGGCGGTGGTGGTGGAAATAACTCAATATCCAGGTGCCGGACACAACGCTGAGGGGAAAGTTATTGAAGTCCTGGGATACCCGGATGATCCCGAAGTGGAAGTAGAAATGATTATTAGAAGTCATGGCCTTTTAAAACAGTTTTCCGGTGAGGCATTGGAAGAGGCAGAGAGAATCCCTCCAAAAATTTCCGATAAAGAACTTCGTGAGCGCAAGGATTGCCGGGACTTACTCACTATAACTATCGATGGTGAAAATGCAAAAGATTTCGATGACGCAATTTCCATAAAAAAACTGGATGGAAAGAATTATCGCCTTTATATACATATAGCGGATGTAAATCATTATGTCACTGAAAACAGCGCCCTGGATAAGGAAGCATATAAAAGGGGTACTTCCGTTTACTTTCTTGACCGCGTAATCCCTATGCTGCCACAGAAACTCTCAAACGAAATCTGCAGTTTAAAACCGAAAGAAGACCGTCTGACAGTCACCGTGGAAATGCATATCAATTCAAAAGGAGAAATTCTAAGATACGATATCTACAATTCTGTGATTAACAGCAATGAACGCATGACTTATACGGATATAGCTAAAATACTGGAAGATAAAAATAAAAAACTTACTCAGCGCTATGACTACTTATTGGAAAAGTTTTCTTTAATGAAAGAACTTTGCCTTATTCTAAACAAAAAAAGAGAGAAACTCGGCAGCATTGATTTTGATCTCCCGGAACCTGACATTATTCTAAATCAAGAAGGAAGAATCGAAAATATCCTGAAGGCGGAAAGAAATATAGCTCATAGGATTATTGAAGAGTTTATGCTTATTGCCAATGTTGTTACGGCAAAACACATATTTAAATCCGGTGTACCGGGTATTTACCGTGTTCATGAAGAGCCTGATCCGGAAAAGATATCGGATTTTAATAAATTTATTTATAATTTTGGATATTCCATTGAATACCCGGATGACATAAAACGGCCAAGGGGCCGCAACCAAATAGAGCTTCCGCTCTTGAGAACCAACGAAAAAACTTCCCCCAAAAACAAGTTTTTACAGAGTAATAGTATAAAGGCAAAATCCCTGCAAAAATTGCTTGCTTCAGCCAGGGGAACAGCGGAAGAAAAATTAATGAACCATGTGTTGCTTCGTTCAATGAAACAGGCGGTTTATTCCGCAAAAAATTCAGGACATTTTTGTCTTGCTTTTGAGTGCTACACACACTTTACTTCACCTATCCGGCGCTACCCTGATCTCGTTACACATAGAATTTTAAAGACGTTATTAACCAAAAAACAAATTCCGAAAAATAAAGTCGATTTTTTAAAAAAAAGTTTACCTGCAATAGCAAAACACTCTTCTCTCAGGGAGCGTGTTGCCATGGAGGCGGAACGGGAAATTGTTGATTTAAACAAAGTCCATTTTATGATGGATAAAATTGGAGAAGAATTTTTGGGATTTATTACAGGGGTAACACTCTTTGGCATTTTCGTGGAGCTGGAAAACATGTTTGTGGAAGGACTGGTTCATGTTACTTCTATAAAAGACGATTATTATATCTACCACGAAAAAAAACATTCTATTGTTGGAGAACATAAAGGTAAAGTTTATCGAATAGGCGATAAGGTAAAAGTTGAAGTGGAAAATGTTAGCATAGAAAAAAGGCAGATTGATTTTGTTTTAGCTTAAAAAATTCCAAAATGTAATTAACCGTGGAGGACGTTGAGCCCGCAGAGTGGCAGGGCTACAACCAGATGGGCTGCCGCTCGTTGCCCAACAAAAATTGTACTAAAAAAACACAATTTTACAAGTTTGTAGTACAGAGATAAAAAACATGAAAGAAGGAAAAAAAGTAGTTACTGAAAACAGGAAAGCCAGGCATGATTATTTCATCCTGGAAACTTATGTTGCTGGAATAATCCTGAAAGGCACGGAGGTAAAATCGTTAAGAGCCAGTCACGCCAATCTGAAAGACAGTTATGCCGGAATTGAATCAGAAGAGGTTTTTTTATTTGACTGCCATATAAACCCTTATACCCATGGGAACATAGAAAACCATGATCCCCTTCGAAAACGAAAACTGCTTCTGCATAAAAAAGAAATCAAAAAACTTATTAATAAAACCAGCGAGAGAGGGCTTTCCCTGGTACCTCTTAAAATATTTTTTGTACGGGGAAAAGCAAAAATAGAAATCGCTGTGGCAAAAGGGAAAAAACTCTATGACAAACGTGAGTCAATTAAAAAGAAAACCGATGAAAGAGAAATAAGAAGGGCGATGAGTGAAAAAGGCAAATAAAATCCCTGGATTCATGGGTACCTAAATGTCTTCAATATTGCGTAAACTGAAGGCGGAACTACGAACTTGACTTTAAGTGATATTAAATCCGTTGGAGACCGGCTCTAAGCCCATGTCTTTGATCATCTGTAAATCATCCTGAAAATCTCTGCCTTTGGTGGTCAGGTAATTACCGATCATGGTGGAATTTGCTCCGGCAGCGAATATCATTGATTGGAAGTCTCGCAGGTTATGTTCTCTACCGCCGGCAATTTTTATGTCTTTTGAAGGGAGCATAAAACGGTAGATGGCAATAATCTTTAGAATCTCAAGCGGTTTTAGTGGAGGAAGGTTTTCTGTCCCGGTTCCCTTGATGGGGAGCAAGAAATTCAGCGGTACTGAATCGACGTCTAACTCTCTTAATGTAACAGCTAATTCAATTCGCTGTTCTGGAGACTCGCCTAATCCGAAAATTCCACCGCAGCAGGTTCTCAAGCCAATGGATTTTGCTATTTTTACTGTTTCGACATCTTCTTCATAGTCATGTGTCGTGCAAATTTGTGGGAAATAACTACGGGCGGTTTCGAGATTATGGTGGTACTCTTCAAGACCGGCTTCTTTTAGTTTTATTAATTCGTCACGGCCTAAAATCCCTAAGGAAGCACAACGGTGGATTTTACCAGCTTCCTTAAGTTTTTTAATGGTCTTACAGATTTCATCTAATTCCTGCTCTGTATTAAGTGTCTTGCCGCTGGTAACTATACCGAACTTGTGAGCTCCCTGTTTTAGAGCTTCATCAGCCCTTTTGAGCATCTCTTCGCTTTTAATTAAAGGATATTCATTAATATTTGTTTTAAAATGGATCGATTGGGAGCAAAAAATACAATCTTCCGGACAACGTCCTGACTTTGCGTTCACAATAGAACAGAGACTGATTTTTTTACCTTTAAACTTTTCCCTGATACGATTGGCAGAAGCAATTAGGTCAAAAATATCCTGGTCATTCAGGTTGGATAAAATAACAGCTTCTTCAAAATCAAGCGGCCGGTTTTCTATTGCTTTAGATTCCAGTTCTTTGATGGTATGATATTTTTGTTTTCCAGTGTTCATTTTATAAATACTTTTTAACCGCAGAGCGGCAGGGCCGTAACCAAATGGGCTGCCACCCATCTGCTAACAAAAATTGTGCTAAAAAAACACAATGTTACAAACTTGTAGTGCAGAGAACGCAGAATAACACAGAAAAACACTGAAAAAAATATTTTTCCTCTGCGTCCTCTGCGGTAAATTATCGTTGAGGTTTAATGATGAAATTAGAAGATGTTGTTAACGGCGCTGTTAGTTCGTTTGAGAATTATTGTGACGGATATGGTAATCCGGGATTAAACGGACTCGGCTACATATCTGTTTTGACTCTTGAAACAGGGAAAATTCAAAAAAGGCTGGATAGCGAACTGGAAAGCATCGTCGCCTATGACAGGGCGGAAACAAAAGGAACATATATCGGACAAATTAACATGATACAGGCGTCTTCGTTTTGCGGGCTGAACGGAGCGATCTGGGGTTATCATCTTGCTAAATCTGAAAAATTAGAATCCGCTGTGCCGCTCTGGAAGGCTCCATGGAGTAATAATATTGAAATACCGGTATATGACTGCGAACCCCTTCTAAATGCCGGTATGCGACTTTTCGGCACTACCACTGAAAAAAGATTTCCTCTTTTGCCGGGAGCGCATGTTATTTGCGCGGTAAAATCTATTCAAAAGTCCGGACCATGTTTCATTTGGTGTGCTATCGCGTTAGCTATAGCGGAGGATCGTGAGAAAGCTGCCAATGTATTTATGGAAGACATTGGATGTCTGGACAAATCCATAAGCCCCGATCTTCATGGTCAATCAGTACTGAAGAATATGGTAACCAGCGTACTGTTGGTCAGCAAAGATCAAAACGTTAATTATAAAGAGATTTTTGTGGGATATAAATACGAATGGCTGGAAGCAAATGAAATGGGTTGCGCCATGGTAGCAGCGCCTTATGTGGTAATGGCAAAGAATGCTCTTCCTTCATCCGGCCCGGCATCAATGATAAACATGTCACTTTCGGAATGGGAGCGAGCTGCCGGCTTTACAAAATAGAGTTTATATTAATTACCGCAGAGAACGCTAAGATCACAGCGCAACCTTCGGGATTATTATCTATTCTGATATCCAAAAGGATATGTTTTTGTTTCGTCATCCTCAGGATATGGTACAGTACCTCCTCAAGGCCGGTTAGATTGTATTTTGAATTATCCACTTGGAGTATCCATTAACCTTCTTTTTCTTTTTTGACAAGACGATTAACAGCGCTGAGATAAGCGCGTGTGCTTGCTTCTATAATATTTGTTCCGGCAGCCTTTCCGCGAATCTTCTGCTTTTTATGCTCTACCTGGAGACTCACTTCCCCTAAAGCGTCTTTCCCTTTTGTTACGGCACGGACCTGGTAATCGGACAAGCGGCAACGCAATCTTGTAATTTTATCAATGGCATTTAAAATAGCATCTACCGGCCCGTCACCGGAAGACCTGGCGCTTTTGATCTTACCGTCATAAAACTTTAACGTAACATCCGCCTCAGGGGCAGTTTCTGTATCTATCAGAACCTTAAATTTTTCAAGGGAGAAGTATTGGGTTTCTTCTTTGCCTAATTGGTCTTCTACGATTGCGCGCAAGTCTTCATCATAGACTTCCTTTTTTTCGTCAGCAAGGATTTTAAACCGTTCAAAGGCAGCATTTAGTTTTTCCTTTGGCAATTGAAATCCCATTTCTTTTATTCGTGCTAAAAAGGCGTGTCTTCCGGAATGTTTACCCATCACAAGGTTGGATTTATCCCATCCCACGTCTTTTGGGTTCATAATTTCATAAGTAGCTCTTTCAGATAAAATACCATGCTGATGAATACCGGCTTCATGGGCAAAAGCGTTTGCGCCGACAATCGCTTTATTTCGCTGCACATGCAGTCCGGTTAAATTAGCCACCAGCTTGCTGATGCCAACAAAACGCTTTGTTTGGATTTGTGTTTTAACATTAAAATATTCTTCCCTGGTTTTAAGGCCCATTACCAGTTCTTCCATAGCGGCGTTTCCTGCCCTCTCCCCGAGTCCATTGATGGTACATTCCACCTGTCGAGCCCCTGCTTTTATCGCAGCTAATGAATTTGCCACCGCAAGGCCAAGGTCATTGTGGCAGTGGACGCTTATGATCGCTTTTTTTATATTGGAAACGTTATCAATAATATTTTTGATTAGATCACCAAAAGGGACGGGAAGGGCGTACCCTACTGTATCGGGGATATTTACCGTGGTAGCGCCAGCGTCAATAACAGCCTCAACCACCTCATTAAGAAACTCCTGCTCTGTTCTGGAGGCGTCTTCGGGAGAAAATTCAATATCGTCTGCAAATTTCCTTGCGTATTTTACCGATTGAATCGCCTGCTTGAGAATCTCCCGCTTTGCTTTTTTCAGTTTAAATTCCCTGTGGATTTTAGAGGTAGCTAAAAAAACATGGATACGAGGTTTTTTGGCTTTTTCGATGGCTTTTGCGGCGGCGTCTATATCCTTTTTAAGCGCACGCGCCAGACCCGCGATAGTGGTTCCCTTGACTTCCCTGGCAATGGTATTTACCGCTTCGAAATCTCCTGGTGAGGCAATTGGAAACCCGGCTTCAATAACATCAACTTTTAAAAGCGCAAGCTGGCGGGCTATCTCCAATTTTTCACTGGCATTTAAACTGGCGCCGGGACATTGCTCCCCATCTCTTAACGTAGTATCAAATATAACAATTCTATCTTTTTCCACTATTTTAGGGGATTTTTTAAATCTAATTTTTTATCTTTTCTAATTTAAAATCCTTTTTTATATTTAACAGCTTCGCTCGGAAACTTTTTGTAGCTTCATTAGCTTCAGATACATTAGCAATTACATAAGGAGTTATAAAAATTATTAATTCTGTTTTACGTATACTCTCCGATTTTGCCCTAAAAAGGCGCCCCAAAATGGGTATATCTTTTAAAAAAGGTATACCGGTTTCCGTATAACTTTTATTTGTTTCCATTAACCCTCCGATAACCAGAGTCTGCCTGTCTTTAACAACCACAGTGGTTTTGGTACTGCGAGTAAAAAAAGCGGGTTGAGAAAATGCTGCGGCTTCATTGATATTACTCGATTCTTGACTGATTTCTAACGTAACAAAACGGTCTCTATTAATGTGAGGGGTAATATTCAGCTTAATGCCGACACTTTTATACTGAATAGATGTTTGAATCAAAGGCTGCCCTGCTGTAGGCGTGATAATGGTGGTAGTTTCAATCGGTATATCATTGGTAATACTAATAGACGCGGGTTTGTTCTCGGAAGTTATAAGAATTGGGTTTGATAATACATTCAGTTTAGAATCCTTAGCAAATGCCTGAAACAAGGCGGTAAAATTATGCGATTGCGTAACAAGAGAAAACCCCTGGCTTAGAAGAGCTGTCGCGGACTCCCCTAAAATTGCCCCAACTGAAGGTCCGTCAAATGAAAGAGACGTTGAAGATGGCGCACTACCTATAGTAATATCCCCTTTTTTAAATGCCCAGTCAAGCCCTGCTCTTGTTTGAGCATCCATGACCAATTCTAAAACCAGCACTTCAATCATTACCTGAAGTGGCATTAGATCCAAATGCTTGATGGTTTCCAAAATTGCCGGATAATTTCTTGGAAGTGTTTTAATTATAAGCGCATTGGTAAATTCATCTGCAACAAAAAGAATTTTACCGGAAACTTCTTCTGACTGAATGGTTTTGACTCTAACCGATGGTTTTCTGGGTTTAGGTTTGACTCTCTTTTTTCTGATTGCAGTTTTTATTTTTTTAGGTTCTTTTTTGCTTGTTCTAAACTTCCTGTCCCTTGCTTTTCTACTGCTTGTCAACGTGTCTGTTTGATATAATGTAGCTAAAAGCGATGCCAGGTCAGTCGCTTTTGTATTTTGAACGTAATAAACAAAGGTTTTTTCTTCCAAACCTTCCATGGAAGGTTTATCTAATTTTGAAATCCAGAACTCGATATTAGGAAGAAGTTCTGCAAAAGGATTGATTATTAGCAAAGAATTTAATCTGACAATAGGAACGAATTTCAAATCAGAGGCTGTACCCTGGGATATATAACCCAGTGAACCAAATATTTCAGTCAAAGTGTCTGCTATTTCGTCTGCCTCAGCATGTTCAACCTGGAAGAACTTTACCTGTATCTTATCCAGTACACTTACATCTAATATATTAATAATTTCCAAAACCGACTTAACATTGCTGGCGGTATCGATAATCACCAGATTGTTGGTACCACGAACATCTAAAAAACTGGCATGCTGTGATAATATAGGGGTAATAATACTCTTTACTGAATTTGTGGAAATATATTTTAAAGGTATTATCTGGATAATCAGCCTGTCTCGTGATGGAATAAGGTCGCCATCTTTACCAAAAAAAATATTCAGCGATTCCTTTTTAGCTGATTTAATGGGCATAAAGCGATAAAAATTTCCTGTTTTTATCACTGTTAAATTGTTCAATATTAGTATCTTTTCTAAAATCTTAAATAAATCTTTAACTTTGGCTTTTTTAAATGTTTGTAATGTTATTTTGCCGGATATGCCTGGATCCAAAATATAATCGATTTTTAACAACTCGCAAAATGTAATAATAATATCTTTAATATCAGTTGATTCGAAGTTTAGAGAAACTTCTTTTTCAATTTGAATATTTTTAGGTACCGGGGGTTGTGGTATTTTTTGTGGTTTTTTTTGTACCTTTGAAATAGCCTTGGAAATGGAATCCAGAGCTTCACCACTGTTTTGCTCCTTGATTTCTTTCTTCTGTAACACAGCAACCCTGCTTTCGCCTTGCGGTTTTTCTTCTTGTGGCAAATCTTTCCCTACTTTTGTTGGAGAAACATCTTCCCCTATTTGCCTGGTCACTTCGACTATTCTTTTCGCCTCACTCTGTCTTATTTTTTCTTCCTCAACCTTTCTTTTAGTTTCATCACTCGGCCCTTGAATAATCAGCTTTTCTATGGCAGATTTTTTCTGCGCGCATGAAGAAGACAAGGCTAAGGCTAAACATGCGATAAAACATATCAAAATTCTTTTGCGGTCTGTTATCATGCGATAGGTGTTAATCACTACAATTTATTCTCCTCATTGTTTAGCGAATAATTCAAGTTTTTAGCTGAGAATTTTTTTAGCAAATCCATCTATAATAAATTTAACTTTTAATTTTTCCGGATCTCCGGATTTTACCAGCCGGATATTTAAATCTCTGACAAACAAAAACTTATCCGAGCTCTCGATATGATAGATAATATCTTTAAGCTCTCTCAAGGTTGACTCAACAGTTATTTCAATCGGAATTTGATAAAATGCTTCCTTTTCAATAGGATTTTTGTTTCTAATATTTATTATTGTAACTCGTGCTTTTTTGATAATATCTTCGAGTATCGCTTGCAACTCGGATGCTGCTAAAGATGGTTTGGCACTGACTAATAAAACCTTTGCCATTTTATCAAATTCTTCCTTAATATACAGCACTCTTTTTTTTAGCTTATCATCCCGTTTAAGAATAGCTTTATAGCGATCAAGAAGCGTTCCTTTTTGTTCAATTTTATCCTGGATCTCCAAATGTTTTCTGTAGACGGGTTTAACAATCAGTAAGTATATAACTACTACTCCAAAAAGTATTCCTCCGGCATATAAAAATATTTTTGCTCTACTTGTCGTATTAATTTCACTGTCACATTTTTTAATCGATGTTTTATTTTAAATTGTTCTCTTTTTTTTACTTGGTTAATGGAATCAAAAAAATGTACATCTGTTATAATATCCGTTTGC
>CBDUII010000015.1:0-16037 GCA_965367285.1 uncultured bacterium | reverse complement strand
GTCAGGGTAGCAAAGAACTGGATTATTTATCCGGTTGATAAAACCTGGTCTAATGCCGATTTTTCCAGCAAAGACAATCTGAAAGTTCAAACCGATGATATATTTAATGACAAATCAGGCACAGAAATTTTAGAAGAACCTTTGAAAGAGCATTCGAAAAAAGAGGCCTCTCCAACCCAGAAAGAAATTGAAGCCCAGTTCCTTCGCCTGAAAAACCTTATGCAGAAAGAACTCATTACCAGAGAAGAATATAAAGCCAAAAAGCAGGAGCTGCTGAAAAAATATTTTTAACGTTTGCCTGACCGCACAAGTTAGATTCTTCGCGGAGTTTACCCTGAGCTTTTTGAGATTCTTCGTTGCGCTCAGAATGACAGGCGAAGGACTCAGAATGATACTTCCGCCAACTTGTCATTCCCGCACTTCCAGTATGTCATTCCCGCGTGTTTTTAGCGGGAATCTCAAAACATTGAAATTCCTATACTTCAAGGATTCTCGTTCCCAAGCTCCAGCTTGGGAACGAGATGCAATTGTTTTTCCTCATGTTTGGGTACCTTTGTGGCAAATTCATTAGCATAACAGTTGGGTGAAGATGGGTGAAAAAGGGTTGTGCCAATTCATTTTGGTTGCGGCTTTGCTGTGATATAATCTCTGCTGTGTTACTAACTTGCAACATTTTGTTTTTTTAACAAAGTTTTGTTGGCCGTTTTGAGCGGTAGCTCTATTTGGTTGCGGCCCTGCCGCGCTGTGAAATACTTAAAAGAAATTAAAATCCAAAACATTAATTTAGATAAAAGGCCTTTCAGCTTTTCCTTCCCTGAATTTGATCAAAAACTATCTGATTCGATTTCAAGCATCGGGTTGGTAAACCCTCCAACTCTTTTATCGACAAAAAAAGAGAATAGATATTTTATTATTTCAGGGCTCAGAAGAATCCTGTCCTGTGAAAAATTAGGGATAAAGGCCCTGCCATGCTCTATTATCAAAGAAGACAGATGGAATTGTGAAAAATTTATTCTTTTAAACCTTGAAATCAACCTGTCACACAGGGAACTCAATGATATTGAAAAAACCAATCTTTTTAAGTTGCTCGGTGAATCAGGTATCTCTCAGGAAAAAATAATAAGAAAATATATGCCTTATCTCAAGCTGGAAAAGAGCAGGAAAATATATGAAAATATCATGAGTCTTTATTCGCTGGATATTAGAAGCAAGATAAGGATTATCGAATGGAATCTTCCTTTAAAGATTTCTGCAGCATTAGCAAAATATCCAAAGTCCGACAGAGTTGCTGTAATGAAAATAGCAAAAATACTAATGCCCGGCATAAACCGTTTGAAGGAAATTATTATGTTATTGGAAGAAATTGCTTTAATAAAAAAGTGTTCCATATCAGATGTTACCAAGCAGCATCTCGTAAATATTGTTAAAAATTCTAAAATATGCAGAAAAGAGCGAACAGAAATAGTAAGACAAAAATTAAAAGGACTAAGATATCCACAACTGGCAAGGATGGAAAGGAAATGGAATAAATGCATAAAAGAACTTCATTTGCCCCGGGATATAAAAATCATTCCACCCCTTTTTTTTGAAGGGAAAAAGATAAAACTGGAAATTTCATTTTCTAATAAAGGTGCCGTGTCTCGTTCCATTTTCAAACTTAATGAGGTTTTAATATCCTCCTCATTAGCGCAACTGATAGATTTAGTTAACACAAAATAATGCTAAGCAATCACAATTTTTATGGTTTCAGGGTGTAGCTATAGCGACATGGCGACTAGTATGACTTTAATTAAAGATAGGCGACAGGCAATTTAATAATTACCGCTCTGGCGCTTTCGCTGTTCATCCAGAGCAGGCCTAATGTCATTCTTTGTATTCCTTTCGTATTTGTTTATCTCCATAAAATCTTTCCTTCTTTTAAGCCAGAAGAAATATCTAAATATTGGTTAACATTTATAGTTTCTCTTGTTTTATCGTTTATTCCTCTGCTTATCCAATGTTACCTGGTGCATGGAAGGTTTGTATTCTTTGACACCAGCGGACCTCACTCTTTTATGTCTGGGAACCTTATTGCTTGCTCAGGGGTCGGACACGATACTGCTCTTATTGAAGAATATAGGAGTAAAAACGCATTGGGCTATTTGTCTAATATCAATTATTTAATTTCACATATTTCAGAAGATTTTACAGGGTTTATAAAACGGTATCTCCGCAAGGCATATTATTTTTTTAATGATTTTGAAGCTCCATCAAATATTTCTATTTATCTTTACAGAAAACTTTCTATAACTTTACCTCTGCTATTAGGGCATTTTTCTCTACTCTCTTCATTAGGGATCATGGGAATATTATTAGCAATTAAAAATAAAAAGAGGGATTTTCTATTATATTCTTATACTTTTTCTTTATCCGCGGCTATACTTCTTTTCCATAATACAGCAAGATATCGTATTCCTGTCGTTCCCTACTATATTATTTTTGGCTCTTACACAATCAACTTAATTATTACATGGATATCTCAGAAGAAATTCAAGAATGCTGTTTTAGCAGTATTCACAGCCATTATACTTTTCACAGTTTTCCTTGAACCCGAGGTTAATATAGTAAATCGAATCCGAGCGGAAGATTACAACAACATGGCGACCGACTGGAAAGAAAAAGGTAATTTAGAAGAGGCTGTCAGCTATTTGGATAAGGCAATTATTACTAACCCGCTCTTTTCTTACGGTTATTTTAATAAAGAGCAATACTTTTTAAGTAAGCTGGATTGGGAGAGCGCAATATTATATTTTGAAAAAGCATTTTTTTTAAACAAACAGCATATTGAGTCAAAAGACAAATTAATGGGTGCTTTATTTAATTTAGGAGATCAATACCTGGAAAAGAAAAAGGTTAAAAAGGCCATTGATATCTATTCAAAAATTCAAAAGTTAGAACCGCAAAATATTGACGCCTTACTAAATATGGGTGTCTGCTACGCGCATATAGGAAAAAAAAATGAGGCGAAAAAAATATTCGAGTCCATTTTGAAAATTAACCCGGACCATTCCGCGGCAAAAACCAATCTCAGGTTACTATAAAGGCAATTTATAAAATACGTAAGATACAAAAAACTATAGAAGCTGCACATATTTGCATTAATGCAGTCAAGGGGGGTGACCCTTTCTCCTCTTAAGGTGGTACAAATGCTGGGGGGAGGTCAACAACAAAACAAAAAAATAGTCCCATGAAAACGCTGTAAGAGTAGTACAAAATCAAAAAAAAAATTACACCTTATTTTAAGAAAAGCTATAATTGAGTCTTATGAAAAATACCTAATAGCCCTGTCTTGCCTTATTTGTTAACGAGATGTAGAATATACGATAAAAGTCGGATTAAAAAAATAATTTTTTAACATAATTTACAGAAATCTTTTGGGCAATAGCCAGTCAAGATTTGACACCAAATTCTGCTCACAGACCATCGCATTGGTTTGACCCTTTACAAGCTCCAGCAAATACTTGATGGGGGCCTCGGTGAACTCACTGAAAAGATAGCCCTCCACTACCAATCGGAAGCCTTAAAAATGAATGAACCCGAAAATAACGAAGTTGGAAACAAAAAACCAGTAATGGTTTAAAAATCCTACCTCAAGTCCAAAAAAAAATCTCATTTGAGAAAGGGAGCACCCATTTTTTTTATTTGCATCCCTGGACACTTATAATATCTTCCCCTTTTAGCTCTTGCCCATCGAAGGTCAGACCACTTAAAGTCGCTGTCTCTTCTCCATATTGAATTCCGGTTTCCTGAGTAGAAAAGTGGAAGGGAAGATCAAGGGTCTCCATCCATATCAACATCTTCAATATGACCAAGGCTGTGGGCCTCCATGGCTTCACCTGGCCAGAAATGTACAGTCAGGGGATCTACTCCATTGAAGCAGCATCAAAATCTTCTGATGTTAAGTGGATTGTTACCCGTGGTATATTCCCCGGTTTTTTGAAATGTGCCATCTCCGTGATCGATAAAGCGTCCGTCTGATGAGCGCGTTCCTCCTAAAGCCTTGCCCATATCCTGGGTCAGGCTCGCCATTTTCTTTTGCTTCCTTTTTAGTATAAATGCTTCCTGAGTCCACTCATTTCTTTTGATAACAGTGTTTCGTTCCAATGGTAAATACCCCTCTGACTCCACTCGTATAAATACGGTTCCTTCAGGAAGGTTTTAAAGGTTTAATGGACTTCCCTGACCGGTTCTGCCGACTTCTTCTCCATTCACTATAACCCTTGCAGAGGAAACATTTACATTTACTTGAAGATGCCCTTGTAATGCCAATGGCCTGGGCGGCTCCGGGGTCGTTGGTAAAGGCAATGGAGAGAGAGGCTCGGGAACAACATCTATTACTGAAGAACTTGTGGCAAGCGCTGCCGTGCGGATAAATATAAATTCACCACCCTGATCATCAGCATGTTTTATTGGCTTGGTTATCGGCATTTGCTCTGAGTTATTTCTTATGATAGGGTCCTATGTCCTGATAAATCTCTCTCGGGGTAAGGTAGGGTTTTTGATTATTCTTTAATGTCTTAAGAAGCTGGTAAGCAAAAATACTGTGGCCACCTGAACCACTATCTGATACAGGTGTAAGATTACCGTATGTCATGCCCCAGCGAGATCTCTCTTTGAACAAGGTAGCGTAAAACTTATCGTCAATCACTTTTGGAAGGGAGCGGGCTTCTCCAAATACTTTCAATCATCATTATTATCTTTCTCGTCATTGCGCGCAACTAAAAAGTAAAATACAATTAAAGTTGCTACAGCCAATCCTAATTTTATGTAAGTTTCTTGATAATCCATAGAGCGGCCAGGGGGGGGGCCGCGACCAAATGGGTTGCCGCCCTGGAGAACCAACAAAAAAACTTCCCCCAAAAAGAAGTTTTTACAGTGTAATACTATACGCTTTTTCCGAGACTTCGCTCGGAAAAAGTGGCCTGCGGCAGATCAGAACGAATAAATCCGAAGCACGAAATCTTTACCCTGTTAAATTATTTAGGATGATGTCTTTACAGCTTTCAAAAGCCGTATTTTTTATAAAGGCCAATTAAAATGCTATGATATATATTTAACAGGGCGAGCAATACCGAATGACTAAAATTCTAAATTCAAAACAAAAAACCGCAGGGCAGGAGATGTTTTGAAAATCCGAAAAATTTGTATTTTTAATTTGTTTCGTATTTCGATATTCGAATTTTCACTTCTGCAATTTGGCCAATTTCAACAAGTTATGGCATATCGACAAAAAATTGTCGATGTTGAGGCGCTAATCGCATAGAAAGATTTACTTTTCTTTTGATAAATTTAAATTGTCCCTGGTTTTTAAAAACGCCCCGGGGGAAAACATATTCCATAGCAATAAACTGACCCCGACAGTAATGCATGAATCCGCAACATTAAAAGCCGGCCAGTAATGCTTGTGCCAATGAAAATAGAGAAAATCTATAACTTCTCCGTAAAAAACGCGGTCAATAAAATTCCCTATGGCGCCGCTGATAATCAAGGCAAAAGAAATAAGTGTTAAACGCTGATTTTCAGGGGTTTTATGATAGAAGAATAGAATTATTCCCACGGCAACAATCGAGGTAAGTATAAAAAACAGAGTTAACCATGGACTTTTTAAACTGGACAAAATGCCGAAAGCAGCACCTGGGTTTCGAATATATGTGATCTGAAAGAAATTTTTTATCACTTCTATTGATTGGTGCAGCTTCATATGCGAATCTATATAAAGTTTTGTGGCCTGATCCAGAAAAACCAGCCCGATCACCATTATTAAAAGCATTTTGTATTTCTTGTTCATATTGATTTTTTTAGCTACAAAGCCACAAAGTCACTAAGAAAAGCAAAAACTTTTTTTAGACAGAATTAACTGGATTTTATAAATATCCAGTCCATCCTGTCTAAGAATTTAAGTCTATTCTTGGTGTCTGGTTTATTGCAGTCAAATTTTCCTCACAACGACTGCATATAGTGGGGTGGCTGCTATCCTTTCCTACAGATTCGCTAAAAGTCCAGCACCGCTCACACTTTTTCCCGGGAGCTTTACAAACTGATATTTCCAGGCCTTTTATTTTTTCACTGTTAAACACTTTTAATTTACCTTCTCTATCCCTGATTCTATCTCCAAAAATCTTCTCCACACCTGAGACAATAAAAATTGTCTTTAATTCTTCTGCTTCCAACGGAATCTGATTATTCAAATCTTCAGACAAACAAAGTATAACCAGCGCATCCAGGGAATGGCCTATGACTTTATCCCGACGCGCTATTTCCAGAGCTTTTGAAACTTCTTTTCTTAAAAGAATAACCTGATCCCATTTTTTTGCCAGATCATCGTTAATGTAACTTTTTTTAACGCCTGGAAAGTCAGCCATATGAACAGATGATGGTTCACTGCCATTTTTGGGTAAATATCCCCAAACCTCTTCAGCAGTAAATGAAAGAACAGGAGACATCAATTTTATCAATGTACTGACTATTTCATACATGGTTGTCTGAGCCGCTCTTCTTCCCGGAGAATCTTTTGGGAAAGTATATAAACGGTCTTTAAGAATATCGAGGTAGAATGAACTCAAATCTACGGCGCAAAAATTATGGAAGGTATGATAAAAAACATGAAATTCAAAATTCTTAAAGGCATTCTGAATTTTCCGGACAACATCCTGAAGCCGATGGAGAATTAGTTTATCAATTTCAAACAGGTCTTCATATTTCACCTGGTGCTGTTGAGGGTTAAAATCATACAAATTCCCCAGGTTATACCGGATTGTATTTCGAATTTTTCTATACGCTTCGGTAAGGCGTTTAAGAATTTCATCAGAAATCCTGATATCCTCTCGATAGTTTTCAGACGCAACCCATAACCTGAGCACTTCTGCTCCACTTTTTTTAATAACCTGATCCGGGGTTATAACATTTCCCGCTGATTTCGACATTTTTTTTCCTTTTCCATCCACGACATAACCGTGAGTCAAAACAGTTTTATAAGGTGCCTTTTTCCGGGTTTCGACAGAAGTCAATAATGAACTCTGAAACCAGCCCCTGTGCTGATCGCTTCCTTCAAGATAGAGATCTGCCGGCCATAGAAGCGCGTCGTTTTTTTCAACCACTGCCGCGTGACTTACGCCCGAATCGAACCAGACATCCAGAATATCCGTTTCTTTCTGGAAATCTTTACTTCCGCATTTGGAGCATGTTGTTCCGTCCGGCAATAGATCCGCGGCATCCTTTTCAAACCATATATCAGCTCCATCTTTTTCAACCATTTCAGCAACATGTTCTGAAATTTCTTTGCTCTTTAAAGACTCCTTGCATTTTTTGCAATAAAAAGCAGTGATTGGAACCCCCCAAGCTCTTTGCCTGGATACACACCAATCCGGTCTATTTTCTACCATTTCGTAAATCCTGTCTATTCCCCAATCCGGCACCCATTTTGTTTTTCTTATTTCTTCCAGGGCTTTTTGCCGGAGTTTACTGGTCTCCATGGAAATAAACCACTGTGGTGTAGCTCTGAACAGGATAGGGCTTTTACACCGCCAGCAGTGAGGATAGGAATGAGTGGTTTTTTCTTCTTTTAATAAATATCCATCTTCCGATAATTTTTTATTAATTTCAGGATTGGCCTTCCAGACATTCATCCCGCCAAAATGTTCCATGGATTCGATGAAAAAACCGCCATCATCCACAGGAGTATAAATATCCAGTCCATATTTCATGCCAACTTCATAGTCATCCTGCCCATGCCCCGGAGCAGTATGAACAGCGCCTGTCCCCTGTTCCAATGTAACGTGTTTTCCCAAAATCACCGGCGATTTTCTATCTATAAAGGGATGGCGGCAAACAATTCCTTCCAACGTCTCGCCACTAAATGTCTGAAGTGTTTTAAAAGATTTAATGTCACATTTTTCCATAACAGAATTTGCCAGTTCCTCGGCAATAATAAATACCTCTTTGCCGGCCTCAATTGCTGAATATTTTAGTTTTGGATGAAGGCAAATAGCCAAATTAGCCGGTAATGTCCAGGGAGTCGTAGTCCAAATTATCACTGAAACAGGTTTACCTTTTAATTTGGGAAATTTATCTCCGAGATCTTCTTGAACCGGAAACCTCACATAGATAGAAGGAGATTCGTGATCAGCGTATTCCACTTCCGCCTCAGCCAGAGCTGTCCGGCAGCGGGCGCACCAGTGAACAGGTTTAAGCCCTTTGTAAAGGCTTCCATTTTCTATAAATTTTCCAAGTTCTCTAACTATAGCCGCTTCATAAGAAAAATTCATGGTAAGGTAAGGATTCTCCCAATCTCCTAATACACCCAAACGCTTGAATTCGGATCTCTGGATGTTTATAAATTTTTCAGCAAATTCACGACACAATTTTCTTATTTCGCTCTTGGTGAGATTCTTTTTTTTGGATCCAAGTTGTTTTTCAACTTGATGCTCTATGGGGAGGCCATGACAATCCCACCCCGGTATATAAGGGGCATCGAACCCCTCCATATTTTTTGACTTGATCACAAAATCCTTAAGAATTTTATTCAGCGCTGTCCCAATATGAATATGGCCATTAGCATAGGGCGGACCATCATGGAGGATATATTTGGGCTTGTTTTTTAGATGCTGCCTGATTTTTGCGTATAATTTTTCCGATTCCCATTTTTTCAGAATCTCGGGTTCTAATTGAAGCAAGTTTGCTTTCATTGGGAAATTTGTTTTAGGAAGGTTTAAAGTTTCTTTGTAATCCATTTTAGTTTGCAAATGATAATAATGATAAATAAAAGGTGGAGGTCAACTCCGCCTTAATTAAACAATATACTTCTTTTTTTAATTAAATATCATGGTGCTAAGCAAAAATCAAATATAAATATTTAAAATAAAATGCTAAAATAGTTTGTAAACAAATGCCATGCTGCTAAAACAACACCTTGAAACGATAAAAATGTGTCAGATTCCCGATCAAGTCGGGAATGACATATAGTGGCTGAGCCGCAACCAAAAACATGCAATAAACAGAAAGTTAATTTACTGAATCAAGTGTTAAAAACCCGAAATTCGAATAATTAAAATACAAATGCTCTAAACAAAAATTTAAAAACCAAGAAATGGTTTAAGCTGTTTCAAATTTTAAGCATTTGAATTTCGATATTGTTTCGGACTTCGTGCTTTGGATTTCGAATTTATTTTTCAACAGGTTGCACAAAAATTCTTCCTAAGCTTTGCATAAGTCGCAGTAAAAGGAAAACCGAACTGCGACTAAAAAAAGAAGCTTTTATAGTGTAATAGTATATACGCGTCAAAAGGTATCGCCAAATATTTGACAAAAAAGGTGTTTCAATGGCGCAAATTTAGTTTTACAATACATATACAAGCGAGGAATTATTTTTACCTTATTAAAAATCAATTAGTTAAGACAAAATCATCTATGATGGCATCTTAATTGCCTTTTTTGGTAAAAGTTATTGATCTATTTCTATCTAAGTTGAAATAATTTTATTATGGATATTGGAACTATCGTTGGAATTATTGCGTGCTATGGGCTGATAGTTATGGCTGTCGGCACGCAATTGGTACTTTTTATAAATATTCCATCAGCCTTGATTGTTGTCGGGGGGACAATAGGAGCAACTATGATTAATTTTCCTTTGGCTGATGTTATTGGAGCTGTGAGCGTGGCAAAGAATGTTTTTTTTACTAAGAAATCCGATCCTTCTCTGATGATTAAAGATTTGATTGAATATGCAAGTAAAGCCAGGAAAGAAGGAATTTTGGTTTTAGAATCGGTTGTCGGGTCTATTAAAGATGAATTTTTAGCCAGAGGAGTTCAATTAGCTGTTGATGGGCTGGAACCCAAATTTATAAAACAAATTATGGAAACAGAAATTGAAAGAATCGAAGACCGTCACAAATACGGCGCTGAGGTTTTCTCGACTATGGCGGCTTTAGCTCCTGCTTTCGGCCTGATTGGAACTTTAGTCGGGCTCGTATTAATGCTGCAGTCAATGGATGATCCCAGCTCTATCGGGCCTTCGATGGCCGTGGCGCTCATCACGACATTTTATGGCGCTCTCCTGGCAAATACATTGTTTACTCCGATGTCCGGAAAATTAAAAGCCAGAAGCAAAGAAGAAATGTTAATAAAAGAGTTGGTATTGGAAGGGATTTTGAGTATAGCGGGGGGTGACAACCCAAGGATTATGGAGCAGAAATTAAACGCATTTTTACCTCCTAAATTAAGACGGTCTTCTTTTTAGAAATGAAATGACTAAAAAACTATTCCATAGAATTTTACAATTAGTTAAAGAAGAAAAAGGTAACGGGTTTATTGTTATGTTTACATCTTTAAGTGTTATTCTTCTGGCCTTTTTTGTTTTGCTTAATAGCATGGCTACTGTAGACGAGGATAAGGTTGCAAAAGCTGTTCGTTCCATCAGGGGAAGTTTTGGGGTGCTTTCTTCGGATATAAGATGGTTAATTGGAGCCGAACCAAAACTTTCTTCCGATTTTGAAATTTTAGCAATTCAAGAGCTTGAAGTACACATCATGTCAAGGGAACTCGAAAATTTTATTATGCGGGAAAATATGGGAACGGACTTTGGACTTTTTACTACAGAAGAGGGGACTATTATTTTACTTTCTGAAAAGGCCGGCTTTCGGCCCGGCAGCGCTGAAATAGAGCCGCCAATGCTTCCGATTCTGGATAAGATTGCCGCACTAATTAATAGGACCGGTATGATTGCGCATATTGAAGGACATACTGACAATATTCCAATTAACACAAGACAATATCAATCCAACTGGGAGCTTTCAGCAGCAAGGGCTGTTAATATTCTCAAACATCTTGTAGAAAAAGGAGAGGTTGACCCGGCAAAAATCGCTGCCGCGGGATTTGGCGACGTCAGACCCCTGTTCTTAAATGATACTTCATTGAATAAAAGCCATAACCGGAGAGTGGAAATAGTATTGTTAAAAAATAAGAATGAGCTTTAAAACAGTATCGTTATCATTATGAGAAAAAAGAATAAAAAATCTGAAGAAGAAGAATCTGATACCAACGCCTGGATGATTACTTTTTCTGATCTGTTAACATTAATGATGACCTTTTTTGTGATGCTTTTAACGATGGCTACTGTAGACCCTGTAGAAGTGAAGGAAGCTTTTGGTATTTTTGACAGCGTCTACTATGAAAAGGGCAAACCCAAACCTCAGACCTCAGAGTCTCATGGTGTTCTTGATGCCGGGGGGTTTAGCCCGGATAAAAACGCACAGCAGGGTGGTTTAGTGGACTTACCTTTTAAATATGTGTCTGCCAGAACGATTGCGAAGGATGCTGAGAAACTTGAGGCGCTGTTAGCTGAACTTGCGCATGACGCGGAAACAAAATTTATTGATTTTTCGGAAGAAGAAGCAAATGAACTAAAAAACATTAAGGTAACAAATAATCAGAAAAGAATAACCGTTTATTTGCCTGACTCATTGTTCTTTAAAGCGGGGGGTACTGAAATTAACCTTCACTCCATTGCAATTTTGAAGGTATTGGGAAATTGGGTTAAGAAAACACCATATACTATAAAGATAGAAGGGCATTCAGATAATACTAAGGTTAATAGTACAGTTTTCCCCTCCAACTGGGAATTATCTGTAACCAGAGCAAGTAATATCATGCGTTATTTTATAGAAAAAAAATTTATTATAGATGCAAGGAGAATCTCGGCGTTTGGATATAGTGAATTTCAACCATTAGTACCTAATGATTCCATAAGAAACCTTAAAAAAAACAGAAGGATTGAAGTAGTTTTTAAAAAACCGAAAGCTTAGTTGAGTTATTATTCTTGTTGTAGCTTTCCTGAAGGATTGCAAGTGGTTCGACAGCCCTTCGGCAAGTAATGTCATATTGAGCTTGTCGAAATATCAGGTAACAATGTCATGGTGAGCGAGTCGATTTATCAGCATTCCTGGGTTAGCTAATATTCACATATTCTTTGAAGGGATATAAAAATGGCAGAAGAAGAAAAAGAGGAAATAGTTGAAGAAGAAAAGCCTAAAAAAGGCGGAAGTCTTAAACTTATAATCATTATAGTTGCTGTTCTCGCAGTTTTGGGCGGTGGTGGTGTAGTTGCCTGGGTTAAATTTATTGCTCCGGCTATTGGGGCAGGCGGTGAATCGGCTAAAGAAGAGGTCGAAAAAGCAGGGTCTGAAGAGACAGAAATAAGCATCGGCTCTATGTTTCCTCTGGATCCATTTATTCTTAATCTTAAGGGAGAAGGCGGAAAAAGGTTTTTAAAATTAACACTGGAATTGGAAATGAGTGACGCGAAATTAAATAACGAAATTACAAGCAATCTTCCCAAGATAAAAGACTCAATACTATTTTTATTGAGCGACAAGACATTTAAAGATATTTATACTGTTGAGGGCAAATTCAGACTGCGTGATGAAATAACTACCAGAATTAACCGTTTTTTAGTCACAGGACATATAAGAAACATATATTTTACGGAATTTGTTATTCAATAAATTTTTTGGAGAGATATTATGAGTCAGGTTTTATCACAGGATGAGGTCGATGCGCTGCTAAGAGGCGTCACCGATGGAGAAATTGAAACAGAAACGGATCAACCCGTAGACGATTCCGGCATAGTCCCTTACGATTTAACCAGCCAGGAAAGGATCATACGCGGGAGGATGCCTACTCTCGATATTATTAATCAGAGATTTGCCAGACTTTTTCGTACCAGTATTTCCAGCCTGTTGCGTAAAGTTGCCGATGTTACCACAGTTTCTACTGATACGGTTAAATTTGGTGAATTTATTAAATCTCTTCCTGTTCCGGCCAGTCTGCATATTTTTAGAATGGAACCTCTTCGAGGATTCGCCTTGCTTGCAGCTGAAAGCAAGTTGGTATTTTCTTTAGTGGATAATTTTTTTGGTGGCGGCACCGCTTCTTCATATAAAGTTGAAGGGCGCGATTTTACCTCTATAGAGCAAAGGATGATTAGAAAAGTTATCCTTGCAGCTCTGCAGGATCTTGAGAAGGCATGGAAACCCGTGCATCCAATTCAGGTATCTTTTGTCAGGTCTGAAATAAATCCGCAGTTTGCCGCTATTGTTCCCACTACTGATGTTGTGGTTGTTATTTTATTTGAAGTTGAAATGGAAAATGTTACAGGAACAATTACGGTTTGTCTTCCTTATTCAACAATTGAACCAATTATTACTAAACTGAGAGCAGGCTTTCAGAGTGATCAATTGGAAGTTGACCAGACATGGGTAAAAAGGCTGCGAGAAAAATTGCAGACAGCAGAAGTGGAATTAGTGGTGGAGTTGGGGCAAACAATATTGAGATCCAATGAGTTAGTAAATTTACAATTAGGAGACATTATTCAGTTGGATAATGATGTAAGCGACGAATTGGAGCTTATGGTTGAAGGAATTCCTAAATATAATGTATACCCCGGTGTGTCACGGGGGAATAAAGCTATTCAAATTTCACAATTTATTAAGAGAGGAGTGTGAATATTATGGCAGATGATGAGTTATTAGGTTCATTAGAGGATGTTTCCGGTGGCTCTGGAGATACGGAATCACAAGATTCCGGAGGAGAAGTGGGTTTGGAAGCCAAAGAGGATAAAGACCTGGAGAAAGCGACGGACAATAAAAACCTCGATATGATTCTGGATATACCACTGGTTGTAACCGTAGAACTGGGCCGAACAAAAATGATGATTAATGACCTTCTCCAATTAGGGCAGGGATCTGTTATTGAGCTAAGTAAATTAGTGGGGGAGCCTTTAGAAATTCTTGTAAATGAAAAATTAGTGGCCCGGGGTGAGGTTGTTGTCGTCAACGAAAAATTCGGTGTTCGCTTAACGGATATAGTTTCACCTATGGAACGTGTTGAAAGTTTAGGATAGTAAAAAATGAAAAAACTATTTTATGTTCTGTCTATGGCTATTTTTATGTTTTGGGGAGCGCCGTCCCTTGCAGTAGATCTGTCTGCATATAATTATTTGCAAGGCATGGAGACTTCCACATCCGAAAATGAAATAAAAATAACTTTAAACTTCAGCAAACCGATTAAAGATGTTCGGGAACCTCGAATTTTTGAAAAATCCATACAATTTACTTTTGATAAGACCTATGTCAAGCCGGCTAAAAAAACCTTTAATATTAGAGAAGAATTAATTCCTCGTGTACATATTTATCAGTATGACAAAAACAGTGTGCGGCTGAGGCTGGTTATCGGCAAAGGGAATATCTGGGATGAAGATAGATTGACATATGAAAATAAAGGTAATCAGTTGGTAATAAGTGTTTCGAAAAGAAGTGCGAATTTGCTGAATGAAATGTATGACGACGACTTAAACTTACCGACTGTTGATCTTGAAGAACATTACAATAGGCCTGTTGAACTCCTCTCAGAGACAAAATATCAGGAAGATTTAACACCGATTATCTACGATGAAACTGACGAAAATAAAATCAGTTTGGATGTTAATGAAAATGAAAAGAATATTATTTCTAACAGCGCCGGCCCGACCCTTTTTTCTTCATCTTTAAAAGTTGTTACGGCATTAATGATAGTCCTCTCTTTGATGCTGGTTATATACTATTTTGTGAAGAAATATTTGCTGAAAGACGGGTCTCTGTTAGGAATGGATAAACAGATCAAGGTTCTATCCACAAGTTACATTGCTCCCAAAAAGAGCATCAACCTGATTGAGGTAGCCGGAGAAATTTTGGTTTTAGGCGTAACAGCCACGAACATCAATTTGCTGACTAAAATTGAAAATAAGGAAGTTGTTGAAAAAATAAAAGAAAAAAAAGAAAGCTCATTAGTTAACTGGAAAAAAAATAAGAAGACAATGTCCTCTTTTTCCTGGCAACTGGATGCTTACACATCTAAAGCGGATAAAAAAGAGAAAAAAGACAGTTCAATTAAAGTAATAAATCGTTTAATAGAGGAGAAAATAAACAAACTAAAGATGGTCTAAAAGTTGCATTTACTAAAATAAATATCAAATTATGTCAAATTTTTGGTGACATACGTTAAGAACTCTATTTGCGCTGAATAATGAAAAGTAAATATACAAACTTTGTTAAATTTAGAGTCTTAGCCTTTCTCATAGCTGCTCTTTTGTTATTCAGCTTTGCAGGTAAGGTTCATGCCATTCCTTTGCCAACAGTTAGTATTGGAATTGGAGAGTCTGAAAATCCCCAACAGGTTGCTGCCAGCTTAAAAGTATTATTTCTTCTTACGATACTCTCGCTGGCTCCGGCTTTATTAATCATGACAACCTCTTTTTCGAGGATTATCATTGTATTGGCATTTCTCCGCCAGGCACTCGGTACACAACAAATGCCTCCCAATCAAGTGATAATCGGGCTGGCTTTGTTTCTCACTTTTTTTATCATGACTCCCTTCTGGAAAGATATTAATTCCCTTGCGCTTGAGCCGTATTTGTCTGAAAAAATATCCCAGACAGAAGCTATGAACAATGCCCTGAAACCGATAAGAAAATTTATGTTTAACCAGACAAGGCCAAAGGACTTAGCCTTGTTTATTAATATGTCGAAGATTGGTCGTCCTGATAATCGTTCTGAAGTCCCGACACAGGTATTGATACCGGCCTTTATAATCAGTGAATTGAAAACAGCATTCCAGATTGGTTTTCTAATTTATATGCCTTTTTTGATTCTTGATATGGTAGTGGCCAGCGTCCTGCTTTCAATGGGTATGATGATGCTGCCGCCTGTTTTGATTTCGCTGCCTTTTAAGTTGATGCTATTTGTGCTGGTTGACGGGTGGTATTTAATTGTCGGTTCGTTGGTGAAGAGTTTCGGCTGATAGGAAGAATCTAAATGACTCAAGAATTTGTTATTGATATTGCTATGGAAGCTTTGAAAGTAACGCTGTTGGTTTCAGCGCCTATGCTCGGGTTTGGGCTGGTTACCGGAATTGTAGTGAGCATTTTTCAAGCAGTTACTTCTATCCAGGAAATGACGCTGACATTTATT